>JAVRPF010000805.1:0-6013 GCA_032162385.1 Mycobacterium sp. | reverse complement strand
GGCCACCTGGACGACCAGCCGCAGCAGGGACAGCGGATGCAGGCGGCCCTCGATGGGCACTGGGGGCAGGGGCCGCAGCAGGGTGATCACCAGCGCGATGACCAGGCCGCTCAGTGCGTTCGCCGCGGAGACGGTGCCCCACAACAACATCCACACCAGCATGAGCCAGCACAACACCCAGGCCCGTAACATCCACCGCCTCATCGGACTTCCCCCAGCACCGCCGAGATGTACTGCCCGCGGTCGAGGACTTCGTCGGCGGCGCGCTCGGTGTAGGCGAAGATCGGGCCGGCCAGCACGGTGAGTGTCAGGCCGACCGCGATCAGCGCGCCGGTCGGCAACAGCATGCCCACCGGCATCCGGCCAACGTCATCGCGATCGGCGTAGGAGACGTCTTCGGCATCGTCGAGCAGTGCCGACGGCGCGGCGGCCGACAGATTGCCCTCGGGTGCGTCGGCGCGTGCGCGCCAGAACGCCTTCGTCCACACCCGGGCCATTACGTACAGCGTCAGCAGGCTCGTTACCACGCTGGCCCCGACCAGGATCCAGGCCAGTATCGAGCCGTTCTGACTGCCTGCCTCCAACAGGGCCACCTTGCCGATGAACCCCGAGAAGGGCGGAATTCCACCGAGATTGAGCGCGGGCACGAAGAACACCAGCGCCAACAGCGGACTGGCGGCCGCCAGCCCGCCCAGCCGCTGCAGCGTCGACGCACCGGCCTGCCGTTCGATCAGGCCGACCACCAGGAACAGCGTCGTCTGCACCACGATGTGATGGGCCACGTAGTAGATGGCGCCCGCCATGCCGAGCGCGCTCGACAGCGAGATACCGAACACCATGTAGCCGATGTGGCTGACCAGGGTGAAGGACAGCAGCCGCTTGATGTCGCTCTGGGCGATGGCGCCGAGGATGCCGACGAGCATCGTCAGGAGCGCCGCCACCAGCAGTACCCGGTCCATTGCGCCACCCGGGAATAGCAGCGAGTGCGCCCGGATGATCGCGTACACACCGACTTTGGTCAGCAGGCCGGCGAACACGGCGGTGACCGGTGCCGGCGCGGTGGGGTAGGAGTCGGGCAGCCACGTCGAGAGCGGAAACACCCCGGCCTTGATGCCGAACGCGACCATCAGCACCGCGAACAGCGCAGCGCGCGTCCCGGCTGGAACGTCGTCGAGGCGCACCGACAGTTCCGCCATGTTCAGGGTGCCGGTCGCCGCGTAGATCAAGGCGATGCCGATCAGGAAGATCAGCGACGAGACCATCGACACCATGACGTAGGCGATCCCGGCGCGCACCCGTTCCGTGCTCGCGCCGATGGTCAGCAGGACGAAGCTCGCTGCGAGCAGCACCTCGAACCCGACGAAGAGGTTGAACAGGTCACCCGCCAGGAATGCCGTGCACACGCCCGCCGACAGCACCAGGTAGGTGGGCAGGAAGATGGACACGGGTTGGTGCTCGTCGCCGTCCCGGATGCCCTGCCCGATGGCGTAGAAGACCACCGCCAGAAGCACGATCGCGGATACGAGCAGCATCATCGCGGACAGCCGATCCACCACGAGGGTGATGCCGAGCGGCCCCATGCCGGGCACGCTCTGGCCCCATCCGCCGACGTGCACCGCGATGGTGCCGTCGCGGTCGGCGAGATACAGCAGCGCCGCGCACACCGCGACCACGGCCGTCAGCGCCAGCAACGCGATGGTGCGCTGCAGCCGTGGCTTGCGGCCGGCGAACAACGTCGCCGCCGCGGCGAGGATCGGGATCAGGACCGGCAGCGGCGTCAGGGCCGCCGAGGCACTCAACGGGACCCCTCGTGGCCGGGTAGCGCGTCGAGTTCGTCGGGTTCGTCGGTGTCCCGGCGGGCGTCGGGCTCGGGGCGGTCCTCGTCGAGTGCGGTGGCCGACCGCTGAGAGACGCGGGTGTCCTCGGGGTCGTTACCGACCTCCTCGGCCCTCGACAACCGGTACGACCGGTAGGTCAGGGCCAGCACGAACGCGGCGATGCCCATCGAGATGACGATCGCGGTCAGGATCATGCCCTGCGCCAGGGGATCGGCGGTGAGCGTCTCGCCGTCGCTGGTCCTGCCGCGGATCGGCGGATTGCCCGAAGGACCGCCGACGGTCAGGATCAGCAGATTGACCCCGTTGCCGACCAGCAACAGCCCCAACAGCATTCGGGTGAGATTGCGGTCGAGCAGCAGGTAGACCCCGGCGCTGATGAGACCGCCGATCAGGACGAGGGGAACCAGATAGGTCGTCATCGGGCTCCCGGTGCCAGTTGAGCCATCTCGACGTCGACGCGCGCGCCGAGGCTGCGCAGGACGTCGAGTACCAGACCCACGACGATGAGGTAGACGCCGAGGTCGAAGAACAATGCGGTGACGAGCTTGATGTGCCCGAGCACGGGAACGTCCACCTCGACGACGGCCGACGACAGCACGGGCGCGCCGAGAAGCAGGGATGTCACGGCCGTGCCTGCCGACAGGGCCAGGCCTGCGCCGAGCACCTTGCCCGCGTCCAGCGGCAGTGCCTCGCCGAGTTCGTAGCGGCCGCCTGCCAGATAGCGCAGGACCAGGGCGAGCCCGGCGGTCAGCCCGCCGGCGAAGCCGCCGCCGGGGGTGTTGTGGCCCGCGAAGAAGAAGTACGCCGACAGCACCATGATGAGCGGGAAGATGAGCCGGGTGGCCACCTCGAGCACCAGCGACCGGTACCGCGGATCACGGAGCTCGCTGCCGCGCAGCCAGGTGATGTCGCCGACGGCGGGGCTCGTCGCCAGCGCGGGAATCCGGCCGATGTCGGGCTGCCCGGCGTCGGCGACGCGGGGGGCCGAGCCAAAACGCCTGTGCCGGAACACCATCGAGGCCACACCCGTCGCGGCCACCAGAAGCACCGAGATCTCTCCCATGGTGTCCCAGGCGCGGATGTCGACGAGCAGCACGTTGACCGTGTTCGCGCCTTGTCCGCGGTAGTAGGCCGCATCGGGGAGCAGCTCGGCGATCGGCGTCGTGGTGCGTGCGGCCATCGCGAACGCCGCGAGCGCGGTGACACTGGCGCCGACCGCCACGGCAAGCAGCGCGCGCGGCATCCGGTTTCGCCGCATGCTGACCGCGTCCGCTTCGGCGGGCAGTGTGCGCAGTACCAGCACGAAGATGACCAACGTCAGCGTCTCCACCAGGAACTGGGTGAGCGCCAGGTCGGGTGCGCCGTGGAACACGAAGATGACGCCGCAGCCGTAGCCGGTGACGCCGACCAGCAGCACCGTGGCCAACCGGTTGCGCAGCATGGTCGCGCTGACCGCCGCGGCCAGAATGATCGTTCCGATGACGACCTGCAGCGGAGAGTCCCACAGGCGCAACTCCGGACGATCGCGCGCCCCGAACACCAGCATCGCCACGGGCACCAGTACCAGCGTCGACAGGATGACCGACTGCGTGGCCGGTATCGAACCGCGCTGCGTCCACGCGGTGAGCCGCACCGCGAAGACGTCGGCCCCGCGGATCACTGCGTCATAGATGCGGTCGGCATTGCCCAGCGGCAGATACCCCAGCCGGACGCGGCGCAGCCGGTTGCGCGCGAAGAACGCCGCGGTGCCCGTGGCGAGCACCAGGATCGACAGCAGCAGGGGCATATTCACGCCGTGCCACAGCGCCAGGTGGTAGTCCGCGCCACCCGGCACGGTGTCGGCGTATCCGTTGAGCACATGGTCGAGGCCCGCCGGCCAGAGGCCGACCACCAGTCCGACGGCGGCCAGGATGGCGGGGGTGACCAGGAAGGTGATTGGCGGCCGGTGCATTTCGGTGACCCGCTGGCTCGGCGCGCGCCGTCCCTTGCGGGCGAAGGCGCCGTAGATGAAGCGCAGGCTGTAGATCGTGGTGAACACCGAGCCGAACACCACGCCGGCCAGCACGAACGGCGCGGCGGCACCGAGCGATGCACTGTGGGCGAGTGTCTCGAGGTCGGCTTCCTTCGCGACGAACCCGAGAAACGGCGGCAGCGCGGCCATGCTGGCGGTCGCGGCGATGGCGACGATGAACAGCGGCTTGTAGCGCTCGCCCAGCCACGCCAACCGGCGAATGTCGCGGGTGCCGGTCGCGTGGTCGACGATGCCGACGACCATGAACAGGGCGGCCTTGAACATGGCGTGCGCACACAGCATCGCCAACCCGGCCAGCATCAGGTCGCCGCCCCCGGCGCCGACCATCAGGGTGATCAGACCGAGTTGGCTGACGGTGCCGAACGCCAGGATCAGCTTGAGGTCGTACTCGCGCACCGCCCGCCAGCCGGCCAGCAGCATGGTCAGCAGGCCGAGGGTCACCACCATCGGTCGCCACGGGGGTGAGTCGGCGAACCCTGGCGTCATGCGGGCCACCAGGTACACGCCGGCCTTCACCATGGCCGCCGCGTGCAGGTACGCGCTGACCGGGGTCGGTGCGGCCATCGCGCCGGGCAGCCAGAAGTGCAGTGGCACGATCGCCGACTTGCTCAATGCGCCGATCAGCACCAGCGCCACGCCGATCGACGCGGCCAGTCCGGTCGGCGGCGCGTCGACCAGTTCGGACAACAGGTAGGTGCCGCTCTTGGTGCCCAGGATGACGATGCCGACCAGCATGGCCAGCCCGCCGGCGGTGGTGACCAGCAGCGCCTGGGTGGCTGCCCGCCGGCTGGTGGCGCGTTCGGCGTAGTGGCCCACCAGCAGGAACGACAACACAGTGGTCAGTTCCCAGAACAGGTAGAGCACCAGCATGTTGTCGCTGACCACCAGGCCGAACATCGCGCCGGAGAAGGCGACGAGTTCGGCGGCGAAGCTGGGCAGGCGCTTCTCGGTGTGGCCGTCACGGTGGTGGAAGTACTCGGCGCAGTAGAACAACACCAGCGCGCCGATGCCGAGCACCAGCACGCTCATGATCGCGGCCAGTGCGTCGAACCGGAGCGCGATGTTCATCGACAGTTCGGGCACCCAGTCGAGGTGGACCGTCGACGCGCCGCGGCCCGGCCAGTTCAGGCCAACCCAGACCAGCGAGCCGAGCGGCACCAGCGCCAGCGGATAGAACGCCTGCCGTCCCCAACGGTGCACCAGCACCGGCGCGAGCGCCGCTGCTGCGGCATGCGCAAGAAGAACGGCGAGCATGGCACTCCGGTCTGGGGTGTCAGCCTGCGATGAGCGCTTGCGCGGAGACCATCGGGCCGGGTGGGCTATGTCTTACGACAGTTTACGTGGACGGTGCGGACGGTCAGCGGGTAGCATTTCGCCGACTAGGGCGGCCGCGGCTATCTCGTCGGCGATTCTGATCGGAATGGCATGGACGACAACGCCGATGCCCGCACCAAGGATCAGCCTGGCCAGAAGTACCACAACGCTGCAGTGTCGCTGAACGCGATCAGGCCTTCGATCCGAGCGCATTCGACTGGGCGGCCGTGGAGCACCCACGAATCGTAGGACTGGTGACTTCGTCGATTCGACCGATCTTGCCAAGCGCGACACTGGACGCACCAACGAGTAATCGAGGAGTCGATCGCCATGACTGACAGCGACGTGATCGTGGTGGGAGCGGGCCCGACGGGATTGATGTTGGCCTGCGAACTCGCCATGCGAGGAATCCGGGTGCGACTGGTGGAGCGTCGTGCCGACACACCGAACATCACCAGGGCGTTCGCGGTGCACGCTCGGACCCTTGAACTGCTGGATTCGCGCGGCATGGCCGAGAACCTGGTGCCGCACGGGGTCCCGATCTACGAGGTTGCACCGGCTCCCGGCGCGGTACTGGACCTACGGAAGCTGGAAAGCAGATACCCCATGCTGCTGATCGCGCCGCAGAGCTGGACCGAGCGCGTGCTCGAGGCGCGAGCGACGCAGCTCGGCGTGCACATCATGCGCGGCGCGGAGGTCGTAGGCCTGAACCAGGACGCCGACGGCGTAACCGTCGACCTCGGCGACGGCACCGCGTTGCGCACGCAGTACGTCGTGGGTTGCGATGGCGCGCACAGCGCCGTTCGCCGACTCGTCGGCGTCGACTTCG
>JAVRPF010000804.1:0-4993 GCA_032162385.1 Mycobacterium sp. | reverse complement strand
TCGCGACGCAGAGCAAGGGCCCGATCGGCACTACGTCGGTCTCCCTGCACGTCACGGAGGACGGACCCGCGCTGCAGTCTACCGAGCCGGTCGGCCCGGTGCCCGGCCCCGAGCACGAGGTTCCGCTCGACCTGATTCCGTGGCAGACGCGGGCCGCTGATGATCTCAACGCGACGACGACGGGTCCACCCGAGTTCGAGCTGTGGATGCGCACGCCGTCCGTCGATCCCGATCTGGCACCCGCACTCGCCGCCTATGCCACCGACCTGACCCTGATCGGGACCGCGCTGCGCCCGCTCGACGGTCTCAGCCAACGTGGCAACGGTACCCAGTTCACCACCCACACCATCTGGTTCCACCGGCCGTTCACCACCGACCAGTGGCTGCTGCTGCGTCAGCACAGCCCGTTGCTGGCGCACGACCGCAGCTTCGGGCGGGGCGACATCCTCACCCACGACGGGGTGTTGGTGGCGTCGTTCGCCCAAGAAGCGTTGCTGCGCATACCGAACTGAACGACGGCGCAAGCGAATCCGACTCACCCCGGTGGTCGGTCGACGGTTCTAAGCGGACAGTACAAACGGCCTGGGTGCGGTGGGCCGTTGACACAATGGGACCAGCGATGACAGAGTGCTGAGCAAGTGCACAGCACTCAGGTGCCGGACGAGGAGCAGAGGTCTCACATGGCAAGGCGGGTAGAAGGCAAGGTCGCATTCATCACCGGGGCGGCTCGCGGCCAAGGCCGCAGTCACGCGGTCCGCCTGGCACAGGAGGGCGCCGACATCATTGCCATCGATGTCTGCAAGCCGGTGGTCGCCGAGGGCGGCATCCCGCCGTCCACGCCAGAGGACATGGCCGAGACCGCCGATCTGGTCAAGGGCCACAATCGCCGCATCGTCACCGCCGAGGTCGACGTGCGCGACTACGCCGCGCTCAAGGCGGCGGTGGACAGCGGAGTGGAACAGCTCGGCCGCCTCGACATCATCGTTGCCAACGCAGGCATCGGCAACGGTGGCGAGACACTGGCCAAGACCAGTGAAGACGACTGGAACGACATGATCGACATCAACCTCAGCGGAGTGTGGAAGACGGTGAAAGCCGGTGTCCCCCATTTGATCGCGGGTGGCAGTGGTGGATCCATCATCCTGACCAGCTCGGTCGGGGGGCTCAAGGCCTATCCTCACTGCGGGCACTACGTCGCCGCCAAGCACGGCGTGGTGGGGCTGATGCGCACCTTCGCAGTGGAGTTGGGTCAGCACATGATTCGGGTCAACTCGGTGCACCCGACCCACGTGAGCACGCAGATGATCAACAACGACGGCACGTTCCAGATGTTCCGGCCGGACCTGGAGAACCCGGGGGCCGACGACATGGCGCCGATCTGCCAGATGTTCCACACGCTGCCCATTCCGTGGGTGGACGCCATCGACGTCAGCAACGCGTGCTGTTCTTCGCCTCCGACGAAGGCCGTTACCTCACCGGCGTCACCCTGCCGATCGACGCGGGAAGCTGCCTGAAGTAGCCGCTTCGCTCGCTACTGCGTCTCAGTCGGCGACGTAATACAGTCGCTTGTTGGCGAATTCGTCCATCCCGAGCGGGCCGAGCTCACGGCCGAAACCGCTGCGCTTGACGCCGCCGAACGGCACCTCTTGGCCTTCGTTGGCCGGGGCATTGACGTTGGACATGCCCGATTCCAGACGCTGGGCGACCTTCTCCGCGCGCTCGCGATCGGTGCTGAACACCGCGCCACCTAGCCCGTAGTCGGAGTCGTTGGCAAGCGCCAGCGCCTCGTCGTCGCTGGCGACGGCGTACACCACCGCGACGGGCCCGAACAACTCCTCGCGGTAGGCCCGCATCTCGGGAGTGATGCCGGTCAGGACAGCCGGCGAATAGTAGGCGGCAGGGCCCTCTCCGAGTACTCCCCCCGCGTGCAGCGTGGCGCCCTTGGCGACGGCGTCTTGAACCTGCTCGTCCAATATCTCGGCGGCTTTGCGCGACGACAGCGGCGCGAACGTGCCGTCCGCCGCCTCTGCCGGATCGCCCGGCTTGAGGTCCTTGGCCCGCTCGACCAGCCGGCCGACGAAACCGTCGAAGATGTCGTTCGTGACGATCATCCGCTTGTTGGAGTTGCAGGCCTGCCCTGTGTTTCCAATCCTGGTGTCCCACGCCAGATCAGCCGACGCCTGCACGTCATCGGAGTCGAGCACCACATAGGCGTCGGACCCGCCGAGTTCGAGCACGCACTTCTTGAGGTTCTTACCTGCGATCGCCGCCACCACCGACCCGGCGCGCTCCGAACCGGTCAGCGAGACTCCGACGACACGACGGTCACCGATGATCTGTTCGATCTGCCCATAGGACGCGAACAGGTTGATGTACACACCGCGCGGCACGCCAGCCTCGTCCATGATTTGCTGGACCGCAAGCGCCGACTTCGGCACGGACTCGGCGTGCTTGAGAATTACGGTGTTGCCCAACACCAGGTTTGGCGCCGCGAACCGCGCGATCTGGTAGAAGGGGTAGTTCCAGGGCATGATGCCGAGCAACGGCCCGATCGGTAGCTTCTGCACGTACGCCTTGCCATGGGCGAGCGTCTTGATCTCCTGATCCGACACCAGACCCGGACCCTCGGTGGCGAAGTAGTCGAAGATGTCGCCGCAGAAGTCGGCTTCGCCAACCGCTTCGGGCAGGGGCTTGCCCATCTCCTCGGTGGCGATGGCGCCGAGTCGGTCGGCGTGCTCCTTGAAGAGCTCGCCAACGCGAACCACGATCTTCGCCCGCTCGCTGATCGGGACGGCCTGCCAAGAGCGATACGCCGCCGCGGAGTCGGCGAGTGCCGCCTCGACTTCGTCGGCAGTGGCGATATCGAATGCCTCACCAACGGCACCGGTTGCCGGGTTGACGACTTGGTACACGGGTTGGGCGGAAACGGTAGCGGTCATGAATCGACTCCCTTGACGACTTTTGTTCCAATGTAGCCGCGGAGGAAAGGCCCGCAACGGGCACCCGACAAGACGTCGAGCTACCGGGCCGCCTTGCGGCGGCCACCGATGGCCGGCGCGGTGCCGATGACACCGTCCTCCTCCAGGGCGGCGATCTCGTCGGAGGTCAGGCCGAGCTCGCCGAGGAGTTCGTGGTTGTGCTCACCCAACAGCGGCGCGGCCTGTCGGTGGAAGTGCTCGGGCCCATTCGACAACGTGACCGGCAGGGTGCTGTGCGGCGCCGCCACGTTCACCGGGTGAGCCACGTGTTCGAAGAAGCGTCGATGCCGCAACTGCGGCAGTTCGTTCTGGCGGTGCGGCTGCATCACCTTGCCCACCGGAACGCCCGCGGTCCAGAGCGTTTCGACGACGGCGTCGCCGGTGCGCGGCAGGCACCATGCCGCCAGGTGTTCGTCGATGAGGTCGTGACACGCCCGGCGCCCGGCATCCGTAGCCAGTCCCGGGTCCATCGCCCACTCGGGCCGTCCGATCGCGTCCCGCAACGCCTCCCACTGCAGGTCCGTGGTCACCGCGACGGCGACCCACGAGTCGGCGCGATCGAACTCGTCGACATCGGAGGTCCGGTAGAGGTTCTGGGGCGCCGCCAGCGGGCCGCGGTTGCCCGCGCGCTGCAGCAGCGACCCGTAGGCGGAGTGTTCGATCACCTGCTCGGCGGCGACGTTGAGCGCCGCATCCACCATGGCGGCCTCGACGAGCACCGCCTCCCCCGTTCGTCGCCGGTGCTCGAGTGCCAACTGCAGGGCGTTGAGCGCGTGCACGCCGGCATTCGGATCGCCCACTGAGTACGGCTCGTAGGGGTTGCGATCGGAGTAGCCGGTGAGCCAACTCAGTCCGGACGCGTCCTCGATGATGTAGGCGAACGCGGGATTGTCGCGCCAGGGCCCGTCGAGCCCGAAACCGGGCATCCGCACCATGATCACGTCGTCGCGTAACGCGCGGACCGAGTCGAAGTCCAGCCCGAGCTGATCGATCACCCGCGGTGTGAAGTTCTCTACGATGACGTCGCAGGACGGGATCAGCCGCCGCAGCAGGTCCCGGCCGCGCTGGGTCTGGAAGTCCAGCGTCAGGCTCTCTTGTTCGTGTTGAGCGCCGAGAAGATCGGTGATTTCTCCCACCACTGGTCCTCGGTCGCCGGGATGCCGGCGATCAGTCGCGTGCCGTCCGGACGCGGCGTGGACTCCAGGCCTGGCTTGGTCATGACTCGGCGCTCGGCTTCGGGTCGGCGCGGCGCCATCGCCTTGCCCGCCACGGTGCCGCCGTCGACCGGCAGCACCGTCCCGGTGACGTAGCGTGACCGGTCTCCTGCGTAGTAGAGCACCGCCTCGGCGACATCCTCGGCAGTGCCTTCTCGCTTCAGCGGCCGGTCGTCACGCATCTGCTGGCGGATCCTGGCCTCGAATTTCTCCAGCCCGGCACGGTCCTCATCACTGGCCGCGGTCTGAAGCAATGGCGTCGGGATGTTGCCCGGCGCGATGCAGTTCACCCGAACCTCGTACTGCGCCAACTCGATTGCCGCGGACTTGCTGAAATGGATGACGGCGGCCTTGGACGCCGGTAGGTGGTCACTCCCCCGCCGGCCAGGACGCCGCCGATCGAGGAGATATTGATGATCGAGCCGCCTCCGTGGTCGGCCATGTGCCGCGCGGCGTCGCGGGTGCCTGCCATGACGCCAAGCAGGTTGATCCGCATGACGCTGTCGAACTCGGCGAAGTCGTCGTGGAACAGCCCCTTCTTCATCGGGCTTGATCGCCCGGCGTTGTTGACCATGACGTGCAAGCCGCCGAACTGTTCGATGGCCGTGTCGACGAGTTGGCCGACCTGAGCCTGATCGCCCACGTCGGTGTACTGAAAGATCGCGTCGTCGCCCGAATCGGCGGCCAGGGCCTCACCGAGTTCGCGTTGCACGTCGGCGATCACCACCTTGGCGCCCTCGGCGAGGAACCGCTCGACGGTGCCGCGACCGATCCCCGAGGCGCCTCCGGTGACGATCGCCA
>JAVRPF010000803.1:0-5060 GCA_032162385.1 Mycobacterium sp. | reverse complement strand
CCGCATCCTCGATGCGGCTCAGCGCCTCGTCCTGCAGTACGGCGCGCGCAGGCTGTCGCTGACTCAGGTGGCGAAGTTGGCTGGCCTGGCGCGGCGAACCCTGTACCGCTACTTCGTATCCAAGGACCAGCTGATCGACGCGCTTGGCAAGCGCAAATACCGCCGGTTCAACACCGCGATGTCGGCGGCGTTGTCCGGCAGGTCGGGCGTCGAGCGACTGGAGGCGGCGATCGACCTGGTGGTGGCGTTCCTGCAAGTACCACCACCACGCCATCTGGTCGACCTCGAACCCGGTTTCGTCAATGAGCAGATGGCACGGGTACTACCCATGGTCACGGCGGCGTTCGTGGCGGTGCTCGACGGCAGTGTCTACTCCGACGGTCTGCCCGCAGTGGCCGCCCCGCGTGACCTCGCAGGTGCTCTTGCCCGAACGGCGTTGAGTCACTACATCTTCCCCGATTCGGACCCTGCCGCCGCGCGCCGCCACATTCGCGCCGCCGCCGGGCTGCCCGGCGGTGGTCACCGCTGCGCGTAGTGGACGCGGCAGGGTCCCGCCGAGCGGGCCACACCGCCGATCTGCGCGGGCACGGGTCGCGGGTAGTCGGCCCAACCGGGCGTCATGTCGTAGTGGCCGAGCAGGCGGGTCATCGCCGCGGTCATCGCGGCCAACGAGAACGGTTGGGCGGGACAGGAATGTCGGCCGTGCCCGAACGCGGTCACCAGCATCGTCGAGGCCAACTCGCGCTGATCGGCAAGGCGGTGGCGGTGCCACCGATCGGGGTCCCACCGCTCCAGTCCCGGGGCCGCCGATGGGTTGAGCAGCGGCAGTAGCGTGGCGATCGTCCAGCCCGCGGGAACCTCGACGACGCCGTCTCCGGTGTCGAAGGCGACCGGTTCCAGCACGGCGCGGGCCATGATCGAGCGCTGCGCCGACCGTGTGCTCTCCAGCGCGCAACGCTGCGCCAGGTCGCGGTCACCCCCGATGACGAGACGGAGCTGCTCCGGATGTACCAGCAGGTCGACGACAGCCCAGCCGAGTGCCGCCATGAGGTTCGACATCGACGCGATGTGAATGAGCGCCACGTCCATCGCGATGCCGCGGCCACGCACCTCCGCGGGCTCCGACCCCCATGCCTCGACGATCCGCCCGAACAACCCGCCCTCGGTCGACGATCCCGAATCATGCTGTCGCAGGGCATCTTCGATCACGGTGGCGACTACTTCCAGGGCGGCCCGCTCAGCCCGCATCTCCGACGCGGCGACCGCGGCCATCGCGTCCGGGTGCACGAACGCGTCTGACCCGTCGAGCGTGTCGAACGCGGCGACCAGCCGCTCGAAGGCATCGCCGTCGGCGCAGCCCGGCCCGGCCCACGACGCCAGCCCCATCCGGTGCCCGAGCCGCCGGGTGAGGCCGAACAGATCGACCGAGCCGCGCTCGCCCAGCTCGGCCTCGGTGGCGTCGAGCGCGTGCTCCAGATTGGCCAGGTATGACGAGACGTCGTCGCGGCGGAACAACGAACCCGGCAACGTGCGGCGGCCGACGAACAGCTCGTCGGGCAGCTTGCGCCGCAACATCAGGTAGTCGGCGACGCCCTTGCTCGCCGAATCCTCCAACAGCGCGTAGAAGGACTCGACGCCGGTGGGCGAGAACGTGAACAGGTAGTGGGTGCCGCCGCTGCGCGGCACGAACGAATCGCCACACGCGGCGCGTGCCGATGCCACGGCGGCCACGGCGTCGTCGACGGGAACGTCCCACGGCAGGCCGACGCCGTCGGCGGTGGGCAGAACGTCCAGTGGTGCCCGCACTCGGTCGGGATCCCTCAGAGGCCGGTGGACTTGCGTACCGCGTTGACCGCACCGCGTACGGCGTTCTCCGTCGCGGCCCACGGCGCCATGACCGATTCGCCGATGCCCACGATGCGTTCGACGCGGTCCACGATGGCCTCGAGGCGTTCGACCACGGCGATCAGCCGGGGCGCCAGTTCGTCGATGCGGGTGATGGTTTCGTTGAAGCGGGCCAGCGTGTCGTCCAGGCTGCTGGTCGAATTGTTGAGGTCGGCCAGCGTCTCGCCGAGATCGGTGAGCAGCGTGTCCACCTGCTCGACGGTGACGTCGGCGTTCAGCGCGGCCTGGGTCAACGTCTTGATCCGTTGCCGTCCGGTTGCGCCTGGGCGACCCCGGCCAACCCCTTTGTCTGCCATGGAGGTCAGTACTACAGCTCCGCCGCGGCGGCTTCGTCGAGCAGCCACACCGTGGCCTCGCGTCCGATTGCGCCCGCTGCGGGCACGTCCACCGCCGCCGCGCCGCCCACTGCGGCCGCCACCGCGTCGGCCTTCTCCGCGCCCGCGACCACCATCCACACCTCGCGCGAGCGCTGAACAGCGGGCAGCGTCAACGTGATGCGACGCGGCGGCGGCTTGGGGGAGTCGGTGACCCCGACCACCAGGCGGGTGGTCTCGCTGACGGCAGGGGTGTGCGGGAACAGCGAGTTGACGTGGCCCTCACCGCCCATGCCGAGCAGGTGCACGTCGAAGTCCGGTGCGGGTGCGCCGCTGCCGGCGGTGGCGGCCAGCACCTGCTCGTAGAACAGGGCGGCGGCGTCGATGTCGTCGCCGAACTCCCCGTCGCTGGCGGGCATCGCGTGCACGTTGGTTGCGGGCACGTCGACATGGTCGAGCAGCGCCTCGCGGGCCTGCTTGTCGTTGCGGTCGTCGTCGTCCGCGGGCACGTACCGGTCGTCGCCCCAGAACAGGTGCACCTTCGACCAGTCGATCGCCGCACCGTGATCGCCGACGTGCTTGAGCAGCTTGACGCCCGTTCCGCCGCCGGTCAACACGATGTATGCGACGCCGCGGTTGTCGACGGCGGCGGTGATGGCGCCCACCAGGCGGTCGCCAACGGCGGAGACCAGGGCGTCGGCGTCGGGGTACTTCTCGATGACCGTGTTAGACATACTCGACCTCGTCGATGCCCTGCAGCGCGGCGAAATAGGTTTCGTCGGCATCGAGTCTGCGCATGTCCTCGGCCAGGCACTCCCGGGTTTCCCTGCGCGCCAACGGAACCAGAGCGTCGGGCTTGGCGGTGCGGGTCAGTGAGGCGGTGACGCCCTCCTGTGGGCGGCTGAGCGTGATGGTCTCGGTGGCACGGAACAGCTCGACCTTCAACTCACCGACGGCGCGCTGCACCGGGCCGTCGATCCGGCTTGCCAGCCAGCCCGCCAGGATGTCGAGCGCGGGTTCGGTCTTCAGTCCCGACACCAGTGCGGACTGGATCGGCTCGAAGGGGCCCTGGTCCAGGGTCGACGTCAGCAGCGCGCGCCAATACGTGACGCGGCTCCACGCGAGATCGGTGTCCCCGGCGGTGTAGCCCTGCAACCGGCTCTTGATCGACTGCAACGGGTCGACGTCGTTGGTGGCGTCGGTGATGCGACGAATCGCCAACTTGCCCAACGGATCCTGGGAGGGTACGTCCGGTGCCATGTCCGGCCACCAGGTCACCACCGGCGTGTCGGGCAGCAGGAACGGCATCACCACGCTGCTGGCGTGATTCGCGAGTGGACCGGACAGCCGCAGGACGACCACTTCGTTGGCGCCCGCGTCCCTACCGACGCGAAGTTGCGCATCAAGCCGGGCGTCGGTGGCCAGCCGGTCGGCGGGAATCACCACGATGACGCGGCAGGGGTGCTCGCGACTGGCCGCGTTGGCCGCCTCGATCGACTCCTCCAGCATCGCTTCGGTATCGGGGGCGATGACCAGCGTCAGCACTCGCCCGAGCGTGATCGCGCCACCCTCCTCGCGGAGCTCGACGATCTTCTTGTTGATGACGTCGGTGCTGCTGTCCGGCAAGTCGACGATCATAGTTTTCGGTTCCTCGCGCTAGCGCTCGTCACGGCCTTCTCCATTCCCGACCCGAACGGCGCAACATCTCGAACGCCGAGTCCGGGCCCCAGGTACCGGACTCGTACGGATCAGGTTTGCCGTGAGCCGCCCAATCGTCCAGTGCGGGATCCAGGATCTTCCAGGACAATTCGACCTCCTCGTTGACCGGGAAGAGGGACGGTTCGCCGAGCAGCACGTCGAGGATCAGTCGTTCGTATGCCTCGGGCGACTCCTCCGCGAACGCCGAGCCGTACGAGAAGTCCATGTTGACGTCGCGGACCTCCATGGCGTTGCCGGGCACCTTCGAGCCGAACCGCAGGGTAATGCCCTCGTCGGGCTGGACCCGGATCACCAGCGCGTTCTGTCCGAGTTCCTCGGTCATGGTGGCGTCGAACGGCAGGTGCGGTGCCCGTTTGAACACCAGCGCAATCTCGGTCACCCTGCGGCCCAACCGCTTTCCCGTGCGCAGATAGAACGGCACCCCGGCCCACCGCCGCGTGTCGACGTCTAAGGTGATGGCCGCGAACGTCTCGGTGGTGGACGTCTTGGAGAAGCCCTCCTCGTCGAGCAGGCCGACGACCTTCGCGCCGCCCTGCCAGCCCGCCGTGTACTGACCTCGTGACGTGGTCTCGTCGAGCGGCTCGGCCAGGCGGGTCGCCGAGAGCACCTTGATCTTCTCGGCCTGCAACTCGGTCGGATGGAAGCTGACGGGCTCCTCCATCGCGGTGAGCGCCAGAAGCTGGATCAGGTGATTTTGGATGACGTCGCGGGCCGCACCGACACCGTCGTAATACCCTCCGCGGCCGCCCAATCCGATGTCTTCGGCCATCGTGATCTGCACGTGGTCGACGTAGTGGGCGTTCCAGATCGGCTCGAACATCTGGTTGGCGAAGCGCAGCGCCAGCATGTTCTGCACGGTTTCCTTGCCCAGGTAGTGGTCGATGCGGAACACCGACGACTCCGGGAAGACACTGTTCACCAAGCCGTTGAGCGCTTCGGCGCTGGACAGGTCGTGGCCGAACGGTTTCTCGATGACCACCCGGCTCCAGCATCCGTCGGGTTTGTTGGCCAGCCCCGTCGCGGACAACTGCTCGAGCACCTGCGGGAACGCGTTCGGCGGGATCGACAGGTAGAACGCATGGTTACCACCGGTGCCACGTTCGGCGTCCAGCTTCGCCAGCG
>JAVRPF010000802.1:0-2620 GCA_032162385.1 Mycobacterium sp. | reverse complement strand
GCGGGGATCAACAGGATGTGAAGGGCGTACAGCCGCGGGATGATGATCTCGCCGGGGAAGTCGCCGCCGAAAAGCAGCCAGTGCAGCCAGGTTCCGATCACCGGCATGCCAAGCGTGATCGACGAGAACGCCGCCCGCAGACCCGTGCCGGAGAGCAGGTCGTCGGGCAGCGAGTAGCCGAAGTAACCCTCGAACATGGCCAGGATCAGCAGGATCGAGCCGATCACCCAGTTCGCTTCGCGCGGCCGGCGGAACGCTCCGGTGAAGAAGATGCGGGCCAAGTGCACCATGATCGACGCGGCGAACAGCAGCGCCGCCCAGTGGTGGATCTGGCGCACGAACAGGCCGCCGCGCACCTCGAAGCTGATGTCGAGCGTGGTTTCGTACGCGCGCGACATCTGCACGCCGTTCAGCGGCTGGTATACGCCGTGGTAGGTGACCTCGGCCATGGACGGATCGAAGAACAGCGTGAGGTAGGTGCCGGTCAGGAGCAGGACGATGAAGCTGTAGAGAGCGATCTCCCCGAGCAGGAACGACCAGTGCGTCGGGAAGACCTTGTTGAGTTGCCTACGCACCGCCGCCGAAGGGTGGTAGCGCGAATCGATCGCATCGCCCTGCGCCGCCGCGATGTCAGCCAACTTTGTCGAACCACTCTTTGGACTCATGACGTTCGCTCCCAGAATGCCGGTCCGACGGGTTCGATGAAGTCACCGTTGGCAACCAGGTACCCGTCTTTGTCGATTGTTACGGGAAGTTGGGCCAATGCGCGCGCCGCCGGGCCGAAGATCGGCCTCGCGAAGTGCAGGGCGTCGAACTGCGACTGGTGGCACGGGCACAGGATGCGGTAGGTCTGCTGCTCGTATAGGGATGACGGACAGCCCAGGTGCGAGCACACCTTGGTGAAGGCGTAGAGATCGCCAAAGTTGAAGCTCTCCTGGCCCTGTCGCTTGACGACGCGCGGTTCGTCCTCGGGCCGGATGCGGATCAGCATCACCGGGTTGCGCACGCCCATCGCGATCTCGGCCAGGTGATGGCTCGACTCGACGGTGGTGCCGTCACCGTCGGACTCGCGCCACGGGAACACGGTCTCCATGCCGCCGGCATCGATGTCCTCTGGCCGCATCTTGACGAACGGCGACTCGCCGGGCACGCCGGTGGCCCGCGCCATGTGGATGGTCTCGCCGTGGAACCGCGGGGTCCAGCCCGACGTCCACAGCACGGCCTTCTTGCCATCGGCGGTCGGGACGACCGGCTTCCACGGGTTCTTGATCAGACCACCGATGAACGCAACGGCCGTGCCGAGCCCGAACGCTCCGAGCCCGACGCCAAGGGACAGGCCGATCAGCTTGCGCCGCTTGAGGGTCGAGCCCTCGAGCGCGTCGGTGAGGTTGGCCGCAACGGTCTTGCGCTGGAGCTCGGGGGAGGCGCCGTCGTGGCGATCCTGGATCGAGATCTCCTCGGGGATGAACTTCTTCTGGAACAGCACGGCGCCGATGCCGATCGCCAGGATCGACAGGCCGAAGGTGACCCCGTACAGCGGGGTGGCCAGCGCGTAGATGAACTCGCCCTGGGACCCGAACGGCTTGTACTCCCACGGCCAAAACAGGAAGACCACCAGCAGCGCGAGACCCGAAATGCCGCCAAGCATCAACCAATACGACACGGCACGTTCGGCGCGTTTCTCGGCCTTGGTGCCCTCGACCGGCCAGCGAGGCTCCTTTAGGATCGTCTCGACGCCGTCGAACCTGCCGCCGAGTGCCACCAGGTCCTCGCGCGACATCTTCGCGAGCTGGGCGTCGGTCGGCTGACCGTCGGTTCCGTTGGATGCGCCGTCCGAAGTGCTCATGCTCGCGATCCGATCCACATGGCCACGCCGATTATCGCGACCATCCCGATGATCCATGCCGCCATGCCCTCCGGCGCCGGGCCGAAGCCGCCGAGGCCGTACCCGCCGGGGTTGGGCGTCGCCGTGGCCTCACGCACGTAGGCCGTGATGTCGCGCTTCTCCTCCGGGCTGAGCTGGCGGTCGGAGAACTTGGGCATGTTCTGCGGGCCGGTCAGCATCGCGGTGAAGATCTGCGCGGGCTCGGCTTCGCTGAGGTCGGGGGCGTACTTGCCCGACGACAGTGCGCCACCCTTGCCGGTGAAGTTGTGGCAGGACGCGCAGTTGAGCCGGAACAGATCGCCGCCGCGGGCGACGTCGTCACCCAACAGCGAGTCCTGCGCCACCGCGCCGTTCGAGTCGCGCGGGACGATGGGCCCGCCACCGTTGGCCTGCACGTACGCGCCGAGCGCGTCGATCTGCGATTCATCGAAGTGGGGCGGCTTCTGCGGCACCTGAGCACCGCCGCTCATAGCCGGCATGCGTCCAGTGGAAACCTGGAAGTACACGGCGGCCTCGCCGGTGCCGATCAGGCTGGGGCCGCGGTCGGGCACACCCTGCAGGTTGGTGCCGTGGCACGTCACACACGACGTCTCGAACAGTTGCTTGCCTGTGCGCAGCAGCCCGAGTTGCGACTCGTCGGCGACGGCGACCTGCGGCTGCGGCGTCAGGATGGCCGCGAGGCCACCGGCGACTGCGAGTCCGATCAGCAGCAGCATTGCTGCCGAGAGGCGTCGG
>JAVRPF010000801.1:0-5992 GCA_032162385.1 Mycobacterium sp. | reverse complement strand
TCGGCGGGATTGTCGTTGGGGGTCAGCTCGCGGCCGAACGCCCGGTAGCCCTTCTCCAGCCGCAACGACTCGATCGCGTAGTAGCCTCCCCGCGCCACGCCGAACTCCGCCCCCGCCGCCATCAGATCGTCGTAGACGCCGACCGCGAACTCGGTGGGCACATAGAGTTCCCACCCGAGCTCACCCACGTAGGTGATTCGGGTCGCGCGAACCGTCGAGTATCCCAATGTGATTCGTTGACTGGTGCCGAACGGGAACGCATCGTCGCCCAGATCGGTGTCGGTGAGCGTGGCCAGCAGATCGCGCGACCGGGGGCCCATCACGCCGAACACCGCGAGCGACGACGTCACGTCGACGAGTTGCGTGTGGTTGCCCGCAGGCAGGTTCCTGCGGATGTGGTCCTTGTCCCGCTCGGTGGTGGCCGCGCTGCTGACGATCAGGTACTCGTCGTCGGCGGTCCGCGTCACGGTGACGTCGGACTCGTAGGTGCCGCGCTCGTTGAGCATCCCGCTGTAGACCGTTCTGCCGACCTCGACGGCCATGTCCGCAGTGCACAACCACTGCAGCGCCGATTCCGCATCGGGACCGACCATTACGAACTTCGAGAACGACGTCTGGTCGAACACCGCGACGGCGGTGCGGGTGCTGGTCTGCTCGGCCGCCGACCACGGCAGCCAGTTCTGCTTGCCCCAGGAGTATTCGATCGTCGGCTCCCGCTCCGGCGGCGCGAAGAAGTTGGCCCGCTCCCACCCCATCCGACTACCGAAGTTCGCGTTGGCCGCGACCAGGAGATGGTGTACCGGAGAACGGCGGAACGGTCGTGCAGTAGCCATTTCCCGGTTGGGCCAGGGCACTTCATAGTGCAACCCGAGGATCTCGGCAACCCTGTCGTGCAGCCACCGGATGTTGCCGTTGAACGGTGCGAACCGCCGGACGTCCACACCCGTGAGGTCGGTGGTCGGCGAGCCGTTCGCGATCCACTCGGCCAGCGCCAGGCCCGCGCCGCCGGCCGACGCGATGCCCACCGAGTTGAACCCCGCCGCCACGAAGAAGTTCCTGCACCCGGGCGCCTCCCCCAGGATGAACTGGTTGTCCGGGGTGAAGCTCTCGGGCCCGTTGTAGAACTTCTTGATTCCGGTCTCCTCCAACGCGGGGATCCGCAACAGGGCGTTGTCCATCAGGATCTGAAAGTGGTCCCAATCCTCTTCCAGCAGTTGGAATTCGAATGGGTACGGAATCTCGTCGGGACTCACCCATGGCTTGGCCTCCGGCTCGAAGCCACCGATGACCAACCCACCGACCTCTTCCTTGAAGTAGGTGTAGCCGTCCGGGTCGCGCAGGATCGGCATGTCGGTGTGCACCCCGTCGATCGCGTCGGTGACGACGTAGAAGTGCTCGGCGGAGTGCAGCGGAACGTTCATGCCTGCCATCGACCCCACGTGCTTGGCCCACTGGCCGGCACAGTTGACGACGATCTCGGCCTCGATCTCGCCGGCGTCGGTGCGCACACCGGTGACCGTTCGGCCGTCCGTCACCACGCCTAGGACCCTGGTGTGTTCGACGATCCGGGCGCCACGCAACCGCGCCCCCTTGGCCAGGGCCTGAGTCAGATCGGTCGGGTTGGCCTTTCCGTCGGCGGGTAGCCAGATGGCGCCCACCAGGTCGTCGACGCGCATCACCGGGTAGTGGTCGAGAGCCTGTGCGGGCGTCAGCAGTTCGCAGTCGAGGTCGAACGCCGCGGCGCTGGCGGCGGTGCGGCGCAGCTGGATCATCCGGTCCTCGGTGCGCGCGACCGTCACTCCGCCGCACTGCTTGTATCCCGCGGTGAGGCCGGTCTCCTGCTCCAGTTCGGTGTAGAGAGCGGTCGAATACTGCACCAGGCGGGTGCCGCTCTCGGACGCCCGCAGTTGACCGACCAGACCGGCGGCGTGCCAGGTAGTTCCGGACGACAACTGCCCCTGCTCGAGCAGCACGACGTCGGTGTAGCCGAGCTTGGTCAGGTGGTAGGCCACGCTGGTTCCGATGACGCCGCCCCCGATGATCACGACTTGGGCCCGGGCGGGGAGTAGACGCGTGGGCGAAGCGGGGGTGGGAAGAGAACCAGTTGGCATGCGTATCCCTCGCTAGTGTCGTGAGTCGTTATTCGCGCGCAGCTCATGGGCACGAGTTGGATTGGGCCCACCGAATGTGCGCCTACGGCTAAAATCTGACCAATTCTTCGCCATACGCGCACGTTCGGCACTGGGGCGAGCGCAGCGACGGGGAGGACCGTGGTGAGGAACTCGCGCCACTAGTCCGATGCCTGCACGTCGTCGAGCAACCTGTTGAAGTCGGTGCCCTTGAACTCGGCGACGGCACCCTCGTACCGCTCCATGGCCCATCCCCAGAAGTCGAAGTCCAGTGGGCTCGAGCCGTTCTGGATGCAGCCCCACAACGCCCAGCCATACATCCCGACGATGCCCTGGAGCCGGGCGCGGGCGATCTTGTGCCGCAGTCGGCGTCCGTAGTAGGCGGTCACCAGCTCGTCGCGCTGATCAGTGGACAGCTGACATTCGCACGAGGTGTTGCCCAGTTCGAAACACGGGTCGTTGTTTCCCGAGTATTCGTAGTCGATGAGCCACATGGTGTCGCCGTCCTCGACGAAGTTGGCGGCCAACAGATCGTTGTTGCAGGGAACGGTCGTCTGGTCGGTGGCCGCCAGCACCTGCCGCGCGCTCTCGAACTGATCGGCGAATTCCAGGTAGTCGGTGGGCATCCGGAAGCCGTTGTCCTGCACCACCTGCAGGTACCCGGGCTGCTTGACGAACATGTCGAAGGTGCCGCGGAACCGCGGCCCCGAATGCAGCGTGCGCATCGCGGTGGCCGCCTTGGATATGATGTCCGGTCTTTGAAAGTCCTTGTTGGACAACGTTGTCCCGTTGAGATAGCCGAGAAGCAGAATTCCCAGGTCGGGACGGTAGTCGATGACGGGCGCGCCCACTCCTGCGTCGGCGGCGGCCCGGGAGTTGTAGTGTTCCTGATCGCGGTCGATGCCGAGCAGCCCCGAAGTGTTGCCCGAACACCGCGCCACGTATGTCCCGTTCGGCGTGGTGACCTTGACGTTGCGGTTCGTCAACCCGCCGGACAGATCCTCGAGCCTGCGCTCTTGCCCTGCCAGAGCAGGTAGCTCATCGAGGACTGCGTTGAGCTCGGCGTCGGTGAGCGAGAACGACACTGGGTCAGTCCGCGTCGCTGCTCAGCGCCCGCCGCAGCAGGTGCATCGCGACGGTCGTCGAGCGTTCCCGGACGTCCGAGCGGCCGCCGGGCAGTCGCAGGGTACGGGTCAGCGTCCGGCCGTCGGCGAGCATGACGCTGAAGCAGACCGTTCCGACCGGCTTCTCCGCCGTTCCGCCACCGGGACCGGCGATCCCGGTGGTCGCTACCGCGGTGTCCGCGCCGAATCGCTTCAGCGCGCCCGAGGCCATGGCCTCCGCGACGGGCTCCGACACCGCGCCGTGCGCCTCCAGCAGTGCCGGGTCGACACCGAGGAGCTCGGTCTTGGCCTGGTTCGAGTAGGACACCACGCCACCGGCGACGTAGTCGGACGAACCGGGCCGATCCGTCAGCCGAGCTGCGATCATGCCCGCGGTGCACGACTCGGCCGTGGCAATGGTGCGGCCGGCCAACAGCGCTGCGATCTGGTCGTCGACGAAGGCGCCGTCGGTGGAGAACAACTCGCGGCCGTGCCGTTCACGCAGCAGACCGACCAGATCCGTGTAGACGTCGGCGGCGTCGGGTTCGTAGCGCGTGACGATCTCGAGCTCGCCCCGGCGCAGGCAGGTGGTGATCTCGAGGCGTTGGAAGCCGCTGATGGCCTGCTCGGCGTCGCGCAGCGTCTCCGCCAGCCCGGACTCGGGCAGGCCGAACATCCGGATGGTCTCCTGCCGGTACACCGTCCTGCCCGCGATGGCCTGCTGCATGGCTGCGGTCTGCACTGCCCTTGGCCACATCGGCTGCAGTTCCCGAGGCGGGCCGGGCAGCACCACGATCGTCGGCGTGCCCGGCACCACCACGCCCGGCGCGGTGCCGACGGGGGTGAGCACCTCGGCGCCCACCGGAACCATGGCCTGCTTGCGGTTGGCGGCCAACACGGCCTCGAAGTCCACCCCGGCGCGGCCCTGCATCATCGACTTGAGGATGTCGGCGATCGTCTCCTCGAGTGCGACGTCCAACGCCAGCTCGCGGCCACAGAACCGGGCGACCGTCGCGACGGTGATGTCGTCGGCGGTGGGGCCGAGCCCACCGCTGGTGACGATCAGGTCGACGCCCTCGGACGCCAGGAACCGCAGTTGGGCCTCGATGTCCTGGGAGCGGTCGCCGCAGATAGTGATGTGGGCGAGTTCGACGCCGAGTTCGAGCAGCCGGTCGGCCAACCACGGTCCGTTCCGGTCCTGGACACGACCCGTCAGTACCTCGGTTCCAGTGACGACGATGCCCGCGCGTGCGCTCACGGGTATGACACTACGACGCCGACGATCCGACGGTGCGGAGGCCGTGGTCGGTCTCCGTTCAACGGTTGGCAACGTCGGCAAGCTAGGTTCGGCGGCCGTGACGAGCACCATCGTGGCACTGCCCCAGGTGATGGACCCGATGTACTGGTTGGGTGCGGGCGGCCCGTTCGCGTCTGCGGTGCTCCCCGGCGTGATGCTCATCGTGTTCATCGAGACCGGGCTGCTGTTCCCGTTCCTGCCCGGCGACACGTTGCTGTTCACCGCCGGACTGCTTGCCGCGCAACCGAACGCGCCGGTGGACGTGTGGACGCTCGCCCCCTGCGCCGCGGTGGCCGCGGTGATCGGCGGACAGCTCGGGTACCTGATCGGATGGCGGCTGGGGCCCGCGCTGTTCAACAAGGAGGACGCGCGCTTCTTCAAGAAGCACTACCTGACCTCGTCGCACGAGTTCTTCGAAAGGCACGGCCGCAACACAATCGTGATCGGGCCCTTCGTCGGCGTGGTGCGAACCTTCGCGCCGGTGATCGCCGGCGCATCCGGGATGCGTTATCCGGTGTTCCTCGCTTACGACGTCATCGGGGCGATCGGTTGGGGAGTCGGCCTCACCGTGGTGGGCTATCACCTCGGCGGCGCGCCGTTCGTCGGCGCCCACCTCGAGCTGATGGTTCTGGCCATCGCGTTTCTGTCCGTGTTGCCCGTCACCGCCTCGGTGGTGCGGGCACTGCTCGCCCGCCGGGGCTCCGAGCCCGCGGGCTAGGTGTCCCGGCGAGGTCGGCGGTGGCGCTCACGGTTGCAGATCGGTCAGTGCGGACCCCGTGGCGGGATCGAACGGCACCGACTCGTGGTCGTGCACGACGAGCCACCGACCGTCGAATCGCTTGCACACCAACGTGGCTCGCACGGCCATGCTGACGTCAGTGCCATCGTTGAGCGTGCCGTTGACGTGGTAGACGAACGCGCAGTATCCGAGCGCTCCGTCGGCGTCGACGTTCAGGTCGTGGACCGTGTAATGCGGACCGTCGCGGTATCCGTCGAACCACGCGTACATCTGCTCGTCGACCGCGCCGCTCCCCTTGGACGACAAGGCTCCGAGGACGCTGTAGGCCAGCACGTCGGGATGCTGCCGGGCCCCGAGGGTCTTGCCGTCGCGCGCTGCGACGGCCGAGACGCGCTCGTCGATGAGGTCGCGGAGTTCTTCAATTGCCATGCTCATGCGTGAACCTCCAGTGGTCGTGTGGTCGAGGTCGTTCGTTCATATGGACCGGTGCCGTCGGCGGAAGTCACCGCGAGCGTCGCGTCGCGACGGTAGTCTCGCCTCCCACGATGGGAGTCTCGATAGCTGTCATGACCGCATGCAGTGGCTTCCTGCTCGCGGTGCTGTGGATGGACTTGATGTTCGACGTCCAAGTGCTCGCCCACCGGCACGCGGTGGAACTGCCAGAGGCGACGATGGCGTCCATCGCCGGCTACTACCGCCGGGTCACGACGGCGTCGCGTCCGAT
>JAVRPF010000800.1:0-2857 GCA_032162385.1 Mycobacterium sp. | reverse complement strand
ACCGAGGCCGATATCCTGCACCGCGGGCCCGAGGCCTTCCACGCCGCGCTCAACACGGTCAACGTGTGCAAGTACAACCTCGGTTGGGGTGCGATCGGCATGTGCACCCACGCCATGTACGAGGCGGTCACCCACGCGTCCAACCGCCACCTGTACGGCACCGTCGTCACCGACTTCACCCACGTGCGGCGTCTGCTCACCGATGCCTACGTGCGGCTGATCGCGATGAAGGTGGTCGCCACCCGTGCCTGCGACTACATGCGCAGCGCGTCGGCAAACGACCGTCGCTACCTGCTCTACAGCCCGCTCACCAAGGCGAAGATCACCAGCGAGGGTGAGCGCGTGATCACCGCCCTGTGGGATGTCATCGCCGCCAAGGGCGTGGAGAAGGACACCATCTTCGAGGCCATGGCCCGCGAGATCGGGCTGCTGCCGAGGCTGGAAGGCACCGTTCACATCAACATCGGGTTGCTGGCCAAGTTCATGCCCAACTACCTGTTCGCGCCGAACACCGAAATGCCGGTGATCGGCCGTCGCGACGACGCGACCGACGACTCGTTCCTGTTCGACCAGGGCCCGACCGGGGGACTGGGCAAGGTGCGCTTCCACGATTGGCGACCGCCGTTCGACCACTTCGCTTATCTGCCCAACGTCGATCTGCTGCGCAAGCAGATCGACGTGCTGGCCGAAATGCTGGCCAGCGCCACCCCCGA
This sequence comes from Mycobacterium sp., assembly GCA_032162385.1. Classification (GTDB taxonomy): domain Bacteria; phylum Actinomycetota; class Actinomycetes; order Mycobacteriales; family Mycobacteriaceae; genus Mycobacterium. The sequence goes on along the minus strand of JAVRPF010000800.1, from coordinate 2,144 downwards.
TGCCACCCAGCAGAAGGACATCGACTTCGCCTTCGGGGTCGGTCAGCTGTTCGCGGTCGTCCCGTATGCCCAGCTGATCCTGGAGGAGGCGTTGCTGTCCGAGTTGGACGAGGCGCTGATCGACGGGATCTTCGCCGTGCTGGTGCGGGACTTCAACAGCTACGCCGTCGAGCTGGGCGACAAGCCCGCCACGACGGACGCGCAGGCCCGCTTCGCGATGCGGATGATCCGTCGTCCGGTGTTCGACCCCGCGCGCTACGACCAGGTCTGGAAGGAACACGTCCTGCCGATCAACGGCGCCTACCAGATGCGCCCCTAGGCAGAACTACCCCTTGACTGTGACGTGGTTCACCGTAGAATGACCAGTGGTCATTTAAGCGAGGTGAGCATGCCGACGGTGACATGGGCGCGCGTCCACCCCGCTCGTCGTACAGCCATCATCGAGGCCGCAGAGGCCGAATTCGGCGCGCACGGATTTTCCGGCGGCAGCCTGAACGTCATCGCGCGCCAGGCCGGTGTCGCCAAGGGCAGTCTCTTCCAGTACTTCGCGGACAAGCGCGATCTGTTCGGGTTCATCGCGGACATCGGCAGCCAGCGGGTGCGGGTCTACATCGAGGACCTGATCCGCAGGCTCGACCCGAACCGGCCGTTCTTCGAGTTTCTCACCGATCTACTCGACGGCTGGGTCGCCTACTTCGCCGAGCATCCGCGGGAACGCGCGCTGCATGCCGCGGCGACCCTGGAAGTCGATACCGATGCCCGCATCACCGTGCGCAGCGTCATCCACCGTCACTACCTGGACGTGCTGCGGCCGCTGGTGCACGGCGCCAAGACCCGCGGCGACCTGCGCGCCGACGCGGACACGGACGTGCTGTTGTCACTGCTGCTGCTGATCTTTCCGCACCTGGCGCTGGCGCCCTACATGCGCGGCCTGGACCCCATCCTCGGGCTCGACGAGCCCAGCCCCGAGCAGCCTGCTCTGGCCGTGCGCAGGCTTGTCGCGGTGCTCTCCGCCGCGTTCGCGGTACTGCCCGCAACACCGACTGCCTCCGACTCTTCCCCGATGACACCAGCCCCAATCCGATCTGAGGAGGTCACATGAAACGAACCCGAATTGCCTCAATGGCCGCGGGCGGTCTCAACTGGAACAGCTTGCCGCTCAAGCTGTTTGCCGGCGGCAATGCGAAGTTCTGGAATCCGGCCGACATCGACTTCTCCCGCGACCGAGAGGACTGGGAACGCCTGACCGGCGACGAACGCGACTACGCGACCCGGTTGTGCGCCGAATTCATTGCCGGTGAGGAATCGGTGACCCAGGACATCCAGCCGTTCATGGCCGCGATGCGCGCCGAAGGTCGGCTCGGCGACGAGATGTATCTGACGCAGTTCGCCTTCGAGGAAGCCAAGCATGTCCAGGTGTTCCGGATGTGGCTCGACGCCGTCGGCATCACCGAAGACCTGCACCACTATCTCGACGACGTCCCGACCTACCGGACGATCTTCTACGAGGAGCTGCCGGCCTGCCTGAGCGCATTGTCGGTGGATCCGTCGCCGGCCGCTCAGGTCCGGGCATCGGTGACCTACAACCACATGGTCGAAGGCATGTTGGCGCTAACCGGCTACTTCGGGTGGCACAAGATCTGCGTGGACCGCGGCATCCTTCCCGGTATGCAGGAGCTGATCCGGCGCATCGGCGACGACGAGCGGCGCCACATGGCGTGGGGCACCTTCACCTGCCGGCGCCACATCGCCGCCGACGACGCCAACTGGGGTGTCTTCGAAACGCGGATGAACGAGTTGATGCCGCTCGGGCTACGCCTGATCGAAGAGGGCTTCTCGCTTTACGACCCGATGCCCTTTGGTCTGTCGGTCGACGAGTTCATGCAGTACGCCTCCGACAAGGGGATGCGCCGGTTCGGCACCATCTCCAGCGCCCGCGGCCGCCCGCTCGGCGAGATCGACCTCGACTACTCGCCACTGCAGCTCGAGGACACCTTCGCCGAGGAGGACGAGCGGGCGCTGGCGAGCGTCTAGTGGCGATCGCAAGCGCGGCGAAGCCGGGCGCAGCGGGTCGCCGCCATCAGGCCTAGCCGACCCAGACCGTCTTGGCGTTGCAGAACGCGCGGATGCCCAGGCCGGCGAGC
>JAVRPF010000799.1:0-5187 GCA_032162385.1 Mycobacterium sp. | reverse complement strand
TGGAACTTGATCAGTCGCTACGCGTCACGACGTCGTCGGCACTGATGGGCGACTTGAAGGCGCTGCTCGGCCCCGGTTGCCTGGGTTAGAACGAGTACCGCAGGATCCGTCCCTTGCGGGCGCCCGTTTTGGACCTCCCTATCAGCCGGGTGCTGACCCGCAGCCAGGTCGGGAACAGGTCCACCTCCGGCGCGTGCGCCAGGCTCGTTTCCTCGACGAGTCTCAGGCGCGGGTTCCACGTCTCGGGATGATGCGCGTCCTTGAATCCCGCGTAGCCCCATTGACTCGCGACGTCGGAGAACATCTTCTGCGGGTAGAGCTTGATCGCCACCCGGCTGAACCAGCCGATGCCGCCGTAGTCGTTGAACGCCAGTTCGCCGGTGCGGAAGTGGTCGGTGATTCCGCGGAACAGTCCGATGATGACGTCCTCGGACAGGAACGCCAGCAGCCCGTCCGCGACGAGCATCGTCGGGCGGTCGGCAGGGATGGTGTCCGCCCAGTGCGCGTCGGTCAGTGAGACCGTCACCGAGTGCGACTGCGGGTTGGCAGGCAGGACCTTCTCGCGCAGTGCGGACACGGCGGGCAGGTCGACGCTGTACCAGTCCACCGTCGGCGGCGGAGCGACGCGATACACGCCGCTGTCGAGTCCGGCGCCCAGATCGACCACCACGGCGTCAGGATGCTCGGCGATGAACCGGCGCACCCGGTCGTCGAGCATCTTGGCCCGCAGCGCGGTCTGGCACACCACGCTGGTCTGCACGCCGAGGCCGGCGAAGTCGTAGTCGACCGCGCCCACCACTTCGTCGGCCAGCGTGTCGCCGAGAATCGGCCGCGGCCATCGGCTGTCCAGAGCCCTGGCGTATTCGGTGAGAAACGCGGTCTGTTCGACGGGTGTCAGTGCGGTGGTTGCTATCCCCATGACCGCGAACGTACCCCACATTTCGGGCTGAACGGATCGCCCAAAACGTTCACCGCCCTTGCGATTACGAGCCGGCTATCGTCGGGCGCCCGTCCATGGCCGTTCGTTTTCGTCGCGCCGTTCGGCTTCGTCGGCGCGTTCGTTGGCCCACGACTCCTCGAACCCTTCGCCCTGGTGCACGTTGGGAATGCGATTCATCACGCGGCTAAGCCATTTGGGCGGCGTGGCCGGCTCCCACTGCGGCAGAGCCGTGCTCAGCGCGTACAGGGTCTTGAGGACGACGAAGACTCCGAACAGCGCGGAGGCGTCGGTCATGGCGGCGCCGAACATTCCGAGTACCAGAGTCAGGTGGACGACGGCGATTCGACCGAGGCTGCGATTCGCCGTCTGCTCGATCTGCCAGAACGACCACCGGCGCAACCCGGGCAGGTCGACCACGAAATCGATGGCAAGGATGATGAACACGCCCACGCAACCACTTCCCACGTGATGCCAATCGACGGCTGCCACACCGCTCTGGTCGTTGTGGTTGAGCATGAACAGGACGACTCCGAGAAACACGCCATGTGCCGCGGAGAAGACGAGGCTCGTGACGAGGAACCCGCTGAGGAAGGACGTCTGCGCGCCGCGCCGGTCTGATTTCGGTGCCTGGTACTTGAAGTGTCCGCGGCGAGGACTCCACCGCTGATGGGCAACGATTCGCGCCGAAACGAACAGGCACACCGCGACGTTCTCGAACCAGTAGACCACTAGAGTCGTGCCTGCCGACCATCCCTCGACGAACCAACCGGTCGCCGGAACGGCGTTGACGGCCAGCAGAGCCAGCAGATGAAGGCCCCGAGTCACTTCGTCGCGGCCGCACGAAGTCGGGGCATGGCCCCATCGTCGCACGGTCAGCCCAAAACGTTCACCGCCCTTGCGATTACGAGTGCGATGGTGGTTACGGCCACCAGGCTCTGCACCGCCATCATCATCTTCGCCCATCGCGCCAGCGGCATGGTGTCGGTCGGCGAGAAGGCCATGGCGTTCGTCAGGCTGACATACAGATAGTCGATGAATGTCGGGCGCCAGCCCGCCTTTACCAGCTTTGCGGTGTCGGGGTCCATCTGAGGGAACATGAAGTCCGGGTAGGGCGTGGCGCCCGCGCGCCGCGCGAATGGGCCGCCACGATCCAGTTCCCAGTACCAGATGCCGAACGCGATGATGTTGGTGACGAAGATCGCAGCGCCGCTGCCAAGCAGCAGGCCGGCGTCGTTGCTGACCCGGCCGGACAGGATGCTCGCATCCAGCACGACCGCCGAGAGCGTGTTGTCGATGGTGATCGCCCCCAGCAGCACCCAACTCGCGTACTTTCCGAACACGGTCGAGCGGGTGAGCCGGATCGGGTTCAGCCAGATCAGCACCGCCAGCAACAACAATTCCATGGCGATCAGGGGCCACCGCGGAACGAGGACGAAGCTGCGCGCGATCCCCAGTTGCAGGACGATGGCGGTGACGAGTGCGACCAGCACTGGCAGCCGGCTCTCCGGGGCGCCGGGCCGCAGCCATGACGGCACGTGGTGTTCGGCCTCCCTGGCCAGCCTCTCCGCTCGCTTGAGGAACTCCTCGGCAGCGGGTTGTTCAGGCATGTTCTCCATCAGGTAAGTGTGTGCGCGACGATGGCTCCATGGATGACGACACGGCTGACAGTTTCCTGGGCGCGTCCCCATCTCCCGTCGCTCCGCTCGCCCCATCCCGGCACATCAGCGTGTGGATCGCCGCCACCCCCGACGCGGTGTACGCGTTCGCGTCGGATCCCGCCGAGCTGCCGCGCTGGGCGGCGGGTCTGGCCGATCCCGCGTTGTCCGACGCGGACGTCGACTTCGCGCCGCTCAACGAGTTCGGCGTGCTGGACCACGTGGTTCGGCTGCCGTCCGGCGCGGCGGTCTACAATCCGATGCGGGTGATTCCGGCGGGCCCGGGGGACACGCGCTGCGAGGTGGTGTTCACGCTGCGCCGCCGACCCGGAGTGACGGACGCGGAGTTCGAGGCCGACGCCGCGGCGGTAACCGCGGACTTGGCGACGTTGCGGCGACTAGTCGAGGATCAGTCGTCGGATGACTGAAACAGGCCAAGGCCGAGCCAGACCACGGTGGCCGCGGCCGCGGCAGCGACGACGGCAGGCCCCGGGTTCATGGTGACGACGCCGACGACGAGCAGCACGAGCAGCCCGACGACGAGCGCGACCAGCTTGTACACCGGCCAGGGGACACCGGCGATCCGCACGTCGGTGCCTGATGTCACTAGCTTGACGCTGGGTGCCGTCATACCTTTGACGATAGCTCGCATCCAAGAGTTCGGGCAACCGAAACGCTGAATCAGGCCCATCTTCCCGCCCGCGGCATAAACTGATCCGATGCCGCTTTCTGGAGAATATGAACCGAGCCCGTCGGACTGGGTCCGCAATCACGCCGACAAGATCATCGAGTCCGGCGACACGGCGGGCATGGACATGAAGGGCAAACCCGTGATCCTGCTGACCACCATCGGCGCCAAGTCCGGCAAGGTCCGCAAGACCCCGCTGATGCGGGTGGAGCACGGCGGCGAGTACGCGGTGGTGGCGTCGCTCGGCGGGGCTCCGAAGAATCCGGTCTGGTACTACAACGTCAAGGCCCATCCGCAGGTGGAACTGCAGGACGGCCCGGACGCCAAGGACTACGAGGCCCGCGAGGTTTTCGGTGACGAGAAGGCGGCGTGGTGGGAGCGCGCGGTCGAGGCGTTTCCGGACTACGCGGAGTACCAGACCAAGACCGATCGGCAGATCCCGGTGTTCGTGCTGAGTCCGGTCAGCTAAACCGGTTTCCGCCCGTCGCCCACGAGGTGGCACCATTGACCGGTGTCCGCTGAGTTGAGCCAGAGCCCTCGTACGTCGTCGCCGTTGTCTGCGGCCGACATCGACGCGGCTGCTGAGCGAATTTCCGGCGTGGTCGCGCTCAGCCCCCTGCAGCTCAGCGATCGGTTGTCGGCAGTGACCGGTGCCCAGGTCTACCTCAAGCGCGAAGACCTGCAGGCGGTGCGTTCCTACAAGCTGCGTGGTGCCTACAACCTGCTGATGCAGTTGACGCAGGAGGAGAAGGCCGCCGGCGTGGTGTGCTCGTCGGCGGGCAATCACGCGCAGGGGTTCGCACTGGCCTGCCGGTCGATGGGCATTCACGGGCGGGTCTACGTACCGGCCAAGACGCCGAAGCAGAAGCTCGATCGCATCCGCTACCACGGTGGCGAGTTCATCGAGCTCATCGTCGGTGGCAAGACCTACGACGTTGCGGCCACCGCGGCGCTCGACGACGTCGCCCGCACCGGTGCCACCCTGGTGCCGCCCTACGACGACCTGCGCACCATGGCCGGCCAGGGCACCATCGCCGTCGAAATCCTCGATCAGCTCGACGTCGAGCCCGATCTGGTGGTGGTCCCGGTCGGCGGCGGCGGGTGCATCAGCGGCATCACCACCTACCTCGCCGAACGCACCACCAGTACCGCGGTGCTGGGGGTGGAACCCGCGGGTGCGGCGGCCATGGTCGCCGCGTTGGCCAACGGTGCGCCGGTGACGCTCGACCACGTCGACCAGTTCGTCGACGGCGCGGCGGTGGCGCAGGCGGGCGCGCTGCCGTACGCCGCATTGGCCGCAGCCGGTGACATGGTGTCGATCACCACGGTCGACGAGGGTGCGGTGTGCTCGGCGATGCTCGACCTGTACCAGAACGAGGGCATCATCGCCGAGCCCGCAGGCGCGCTGTCGGTGGCTGCCCTCCTCGAGGCCGACGTCGCGCCGGGGTCGACGGTGGTGTGCCTGATCTCGGGCGGCAACAACGACGTCTCGCGCTACAACGAGGTGCTCGAGCGCTCACTGGTGCACCTCGGGCTGAAGCACTACTTCCTGGTGGACTTCCCGCAGGAGCCCGGTGCGTTGCGCCGCTTCCTCGACGAGGTGCTCGGCCCGAACGACGACGTCACGCTGTTCGAGTACGTCAAGCGCAACAACCGCGAGACGGGGGAGGCGCTGGTCGGCGTCGAACTCGGGTCGGCCGCCGACTTCGACGGTCTGCTGGAGCGCATGCGAGCATCCGACATTCACGTCGAGGCGCTGGAGCCGGGTTCACCGGCCTACCGCTACCTGACCTGAGCCGGCCTCGATTCCGGCTCGACCGTAGGGTTTCAACCATGGACGATCCCGAGCGTCCGCATTCCGAGACGGACCAACCCGATCTCGAGGAACTGCGCCGCCAGTATGA
>JAVRPF010000798.1:0-4067 GCA_032162385.1 Mycobacterium sp. | reverse complement strand
TCCTCGAGGATGCCGACCTGGACTCAACGCTGCCCATGCTGGTGTTCTCCGGCCTGATGAACTGCGGTCAGGCCTGCGTCGGTCAGACCCGCATCCTGGCCCCGCGGTCGCGCTACGACGAGGTCGTCGAGAAGCTGTCCGCCGCCGTCGCCGCCATGCCGATCGGCCTGCCCGACAACCCGGGGGCCATGATCGGCCCGCTGATCTCCGAGAAGCAGCGCGAGCGCGTCGAGGGCTACATCAAGAAGGGCGTCGAAGAGGGCGCCCGCATCGTCACCGGCGGCGGTCGGCCCGAAGGCCTCGACAGTGGTTGGTTCGTCGAGCCGACGGTGTTCGCCGACGTCGACAACTCGATGACCATCGCCCAGGAGGAAATCTTCGGGCCGGTCCTCGCGGTGATCCCGTTCGACGACGAGGAGGACGCGATCCGCATCGCCAACGACTCCGTGTACGGGCTCGCGGGCAGCGTCTACACCACGGACTTCCCGAAGGCCCTGGAGATCGCGAAGAGGATCCGCACCGGCACCTACGCGGTCAACATGTACGCGTTCGATCCCGGCGCACCCTTCGGCGGCTACAAGAACTCCGGCATCGGCCGCGAGAACGGACCAGAGGGCATCGAGGCTTACTGCGAGTCCAAGAGTGTGCTGCTGCCGTTCGGCTATACGCCGTAGCTCAACCTCGTCCCGTCCGCCGAGACGTACGTCTTGCAGCGGTCCACTCGAACTTCTTCTGCCGAATGTACGTTTCGCGTCATCTCGTCGCCAGCCGATTGCCAGCTTGCCGTAGTTCGGTGAGCGCTCCTGTTCAGAGCACTCGAAAAAGTTGGTCATGGCGGTATCCGTCGACCTGGCCAAGGCGCTCGACAAGGCCTACGAGGACAAGTCGCTCAAGGAGATTCTCGACGCGTCGCCCGCGGCGTTGGCCGGGGTGACCGACGCCGACGCCGAGCACCTGGCTGCAGCGTTCAACATCAAGACGGTGTGCCAGCTCGGCGAGAACAAGTTCTTCGCGGTCGCCGCGGCGCTGGCCGCGGTGGAGAAAACCGGCTAACAGACTAGAAGGACCCCTCCCCGAGGTCCATGGCCATCAGGTCGACCGACTCCACGATCCGGCGCGCTGACGCCAGGCGCAAGAGGACGTTCTTGGCGAAGAACTTCGCCCGGCTACCGGTTGGTAGCCACGGAATTGGGCGGGCCGACGCTCGACGAACGACTGCACGCCCTCCGCCGCATCCGCCGTGCCGAAAAGGCGGGTGACCTCGGGCCGGAGCCGGCCGACGGCTGCCGCGTCGCCTTCGGTGCGGGCCAGGTGAGCCGATGCGAGCGTGGCCTGGATGCCAAGCGGCTCCGCACGATCGGCGATGACGTGCGCGATCTCGCGGGCCCGCGCCCTGGCCGCGTCGGCGCCATCGACGACCTCGAGCTGGGCAAACCGCGCGTCGGACGCGGCGATCCAGATGTCGGCAGCCAGCAACAACTCGATGCCGAGCGTGAGGCAGCGGCCGTGCGCAGCGGCCACCACCGGCTTGGTCCAGTCACCGTCAAGGCGCCACGGATCGCGACCATCGGCGGGGAACAGATCCCGGCCGCCCGCGATGTATGGGCCGACGTCGACCAGGTCCAGGTCGGCGGTGAAGTGGTCACCGTTGGCGACGAGTACGCCGGGACGGTGGTCATCGATGGAGTGAACTCCCGCCGCCCGAATTATGCAACAGAGCATAATCCTGGGATGGCAGTTGGAGACGATGCGCACCGCGCGGCGTCGTACACCTGCTGTTTACCCTCACCCACGTGTGACCCGGAATACATTCGTCGCACGCGTGTGTTGTGAGTTCTATGCTTCGACACATAGTCAGGAGGCGCCCCGATGTGGATCGTTGAGGTCAACATCCTCGGTCGCAGATTCACGTACCGCGGACCCAACCACACCCGGGCGTTCCGGCTCAGCCCGCGCACCGTGCAGTCGCGCCTGGCGCAACTTCGGCACGTGCGGGCGGCCTGATGTCGGTCGTCGCCACGAACAAGCGCGGCACCACCCGGCACCGGATGCTGTTGAGCGCCGCGGAGGTGCTGCGCGAGCGCGGTGCCGCCGGTGTCACGATCGACGAGGTGCTCACACGCAGCGGCGCGCCTCGCGGGTCGGTCTACTACCACTTCCCCGAGGGCAGGAATCAGATCCTCACCGAGGCCCTTCGGTTCGCAGGCGATTCCATCGCCTCGGACATCGACGACGCCGTCGGCAAGGGCGGAGTTCCCCTGGTACGCAACTTCGTCGAGTTCTGGGAGCGCACGCTGGCCGACAGTGACTTCAACGCCGGGTGTCCGGTGGTCGCGGCCGCGATCGGCTCTGCTGACGACGACCCCGAGCTGAGCGCCGTCGCCGGCGAGATCTTCACCCGCTGGCGCGCTGCACTCACCCGCGCGTTCGTGGCCGACGGCTTCGACGAGGCCGACGCCGGGTCGCTCGCGGTGACCTGCATCGCCGCCCTGGAGGGGGCGGTGGTGCTGTGCCGGTGCATCCGCAGCGCGGAGCCGCTGCGCGACGTCGCCCATCAGATCGAATTCCTGATCAAGTCACGGGAGTTCGTACGCCGCAACGGCTTGCTCGGCACCGAACACTAGGGCCTACCGAAGAGCTGAAGCCCAACGCGCGCAGACGAAGTCGCCGTTGACCGCCGTCTCGGCCAGCCGCCATTCCGATCGAACCGGCAGCACCCGCGCGCCCGTGCCCAGTGAGCACGGGGCATAGCTGACGATCATCTCGTCGATCAGGCCGGCAGCCACGAACTGCGCCGCTACGTGGCCACCACCAACCACCCAGACGTCGCTACCCGCCGCGGCCGACACCACCTTGGGGTGCAGTTCGGCGACGTCGCCGTCGAACGTCTGCACCGGATGCCCCACCTCGATGATCTCGGGGCGGCTGGTCAGCACCCACGACGGCTGCTCGTACATCCAGTCGCCGGGTTGGTTGCGCACCAGCCACGCGTACGTGGCCGATCCCATCACCAGGGCGCCAACGGATTTCGCGAATGCCTCGTAGCCGAACGGGCCGTTGGCGTCCACCGCCCGAGACGTCAGCCAGTCCAGGCTGTCGGCGTCGTCGACGATGAAACCGTCCAGGCTCGACGCGGTGAAGTACACGGTAGCCATGTCAGTTCCCTCTCATCCAGTCCAGTGGGTCGCCCACCTTGGTGCGAATCCCCTGGCGGCCCAGCATGATGCGGGCGAGTCCGCGCCGGTGCGCGGAGTACGTCAGGACGTGCGCGACGATGCCGTAGAGCTGAAACGACTCGGGTGGATCGCACAACGCGTCGATCACCGTGTCCGCCAGCCGGCCCTGTTCGGCGTAGTCGACGACCATCGCGGTCCACCGCGTCGCGACGTCGTCGTGATCGGCGGCCAGCCGGTCCGGCGGCCGCAGGTCGGGGCGAGTGGGCAGGTCCCGGCCCTCGATGCTGGCCAGCCACACCTCCTTGGACCACACGATCGCGCCAAGCACCGCCCCGACGCTCGGCTCCTCGCCGTCCCAGTCGAGGACCACCTGGCCCGGGGAAAGCGGTTCGGCCCATTGGTCTTCCAACAAGCGGGTGGCTCGTGCGATTAGGTAGGCGGTGTCGGCGACGTCGTGCGCCAACATCAGCCGCGAGACGTCCGGTTGCTCGACATCGCCGCCGGCGTCCAGCCACAACGACTGTGGCGGGTGAAAGTGCACGCCGTTGGGCGCGGGCAGCCGGAACCCGACGTCGGAGGCCTGCGATGGCGGAACGCCAAAGGTCCGGCGGAACGCGCGGGAGAATACCTCGGGTGAGGACCAGCCTTCGTCGACGGCCACCGCCGCGACGCCCTCGCCGCGCTGCAACCGCCACGCCGCGCGCTCGAGCATCACCCGCCTGCGCAACGCTGCGGGTGGCTCGCCGGTCAGCCGACTGACCTCACGGGAGAAGTGGAACTCCGAGGCGTGACTGCTCCGTGCCATCCCGGCGACGTCCGTGTTGTCCCCGCCGACGACGGCGTCGAGCAGTTCGCGCAGGCGATCGCGCCGCGGACCCGGTGAACTCGGTT
>JAVRPF010000797.1:0-5768 GCA_032162385.1 Mycobacterium sp. | reverse complement strand
GCCTTGGCCAGCATCCGCTTCTCGCCGGCCGACAAGCCACGCTCCTGATCACGGCGCCACAGGTCGCGGACGACCTCGGCCACCTTGTTCACGTCGCCCGACGCCAGCTTCTCGAGGTTCGCCTTGTAGCGACGCGACCAGTTGGTCGGCTCCTCGGTATGCGGAGCACGTAGTACCTGGAAGACCTTGTCGAGACCCTCTTGACCAACCACGTCACGCACGCCGACGTACTCTGCATTATCAGCAGGGACTCGAACGGTGAGATCGCCCTGAGCGACCTTCAGGACGAGATATTCTCGCTGCTCGCCCTTGATGGTCCGGGTTTCGATCGCCTCGATCAGCGCGGCACCATGATGTGGATAGACAACGGTGTCTCCGACCTTGAAAATCATCAGATTAGAGCCCCTTTCACCTCTCAATGTTAGCACGGCGCCCCGACACGTGTAGAACAACGATGCAGGTCAGGGCACCGCACGTGAAGGCCAGGGGTTGACATGGTGCCGAATCCGTGCAACGCGCGCCCTCTCCAGCGAACCCCTGCGGGCCGTTGCGGGCGGGCCCCGGACCGGGTTTCGGCCGGCGCGCGCCCTCGGCTACCGCGGCGAACCGCCACCTACTACTCTGCATAGTTGAAACACCCCGACGACGCCTCGGTCGTTGCATGGGCCCGAGCAGGAGGCTTGAGTGAACCGCCAAAGATCCCGCGCCTTCACCGTCACCTCGGGCCTGAGCGCCTGCGGGCTCGCCGCAGCGGTCGTCTTGACCGGCTGCAGCGCCGGCCAGGTCTCCCAGACCGCCATCCAGGAACCCGCCGTCAACGGCACAAACGCGGTGGCAGGCGACCCGGTGACCGGGGTGGCGCTGCGCAACGTGCACCTGCGGGCTCCCCAGACCTCCGATTACGTGCGCCCGGGCAGCAAGGCCGACCTGCTGTTCCTTGCGGTCAACGAATCGCCCGCGGAACCGGACCGCCTGATGTCCATCACATCCGAAATCGGCACGGTGACGGTGGCGGGCAACCCGACCCTGGCGCCCGGCGGCACACTCGTGGTCGGCACGCCAGACGGCCAGCCCAGCCCCCTGGACGCCACCGAGGGCGCCGACACCGTCGAAGCCGCGGTCACGCTCACCAAGCCGATCAGCAACGGCCTGACGTACGACTTCACGTTCACGTTCCAGCGGTCCGGTGAGGCCACCGTCGCGGTACCGATCTCGGCAGGCGAAGCCCCCCGTCGTGACACCGAGGGTGCGGTGGAAGCCGACGGCGACACGGGCGGTCACGGCTAGCTCACTGCGGGTTTCTGTCGGCGACGACGGATACCGTCATTGGGTGGCTCGATCCGGTTCCAAGGCGCGTTCGCAGTTCCGGTGCTCGGAATGCGGGCACGTGGCCGCGAAGTGGGTGGGCCGCTGCCCGGACTGCAGCACCTGGGGCACGGTCAACGAAGTCGCGGTGCTCACGGCGCTGGGCTCCACACCAGGTCGCCGCGCTGTTGCGCCTACCTCTCCCGCCGTCCCGATCAGTTCCATCGATCCGGGCTCGACACGCCACTTCCACACCGGCATCAGCGAGTTGGACCGCGTGCTGGGTGGCGGTCTGGTCCCCGGCTCGGTGACGCTGCTCGCCGGTGATCCCGGCGTCGGCAAGTCGACGCTGCTCCTCGAGGTCGCCTACCGCTGGGCGCAGTCCGGCAGGCGCGCGCTGTACCTGTCGGGTGAGGAGTCGGCCGGGCAGATCCGGCTGCGGGCGGAACGCACCGGCTGCACCCACGACGAGGTGTACCTGGCGGCCGAATCCGATCTGCAGACCGCGCTGGGCCACATCGAGGAGGTGCAGCCCACGCTGGTCGTGGTCGACTCGGTGCAGACCATGTCCACCACCGAGGCCGACGGAGTCTGCGGCGGCGTCACCCAGGTGCGCGCCGTGACGGCCGCGCTCACCATGGCCGCCAAGACCACGGGCATCGCGATGCTCCTCGTCGGCCACGTCACCAAGGACGGCGCCATCGCCGGGCCACGCTCGCTCGAGCACCTCGTCGACGTCGTATTGCACTTCGAAGGTGACCGTTCATCCGCGCTGCGCATGGTCCGCGGCGTCAAGAACCGGTTCGGCGCCGCCGACGAGGTCGGCTGTTTTCTGTTGCACGACAACGGGATCGAGTGCGTCGCCGATCCGTCTGGGCTGTTCCTCGATCAGCGGCCCGCACCGGTCTCTGGCACCGCGGTCACGGTCACGCTCGACGGCAAGCGCCCTCTGATCGGCGAGGTACAGGCGCTCATCGGGTCGGCTGTCACGGGGTCGCCACGACGGGCGGTGAGCGGCATCGACTCCTCGCGTGCCGCGATGATCACCGCCGTGCTCGAGAAGCGCGCCCACCTGTCGGTCGGCACCTACGACATCTACCTGTCGACGGTCGGCGGCATGCGGTTGACCGATCCGTCATCGGATCTTGCGGTGGCGCTGGCAATCGCCTCCGCCTATGCCGACCTGCCGATGCCCACCACCGTCGTGGCGATCGGCGAGGTGGGGCTCGCGGGCGACCTGCGCCGGGTCACCGGCATGGACCGCCGCCTCGCCGAGGCCGCAAGACTCGGCTTCACGTGCGCCGTGGTGCCGCCGGGCGTGTCCACCGGGCCGGCCGGGCTGACGGTGATGAACGCCGACAACATTGGCGGGGCGTTGCGGGTTCTGCGCACGATCGCGGACAATGGCGGCAAATCCTAGGAGAAAAGATGGCCGTGAAGTCCGCAGGCAGGACGCGCAGCAACGTGGTGCAACTGTCCCGGCCCACGCTGCGCGAGACGCTGGGGCGGCTGGCCCCCGGCACCGCGCTGCGCGACGGCCTCGAGCGCATCCTGCGCGGTCGCACGGGGGCACTCATCGTGCTCGGCTACGACGACAGCGTCGAGGCCATCTGCGATGGTGGCTTCTCACTCGACGTCCGATACGCCCCTACCAAGCTGCGGGAATTGTCGAAGATGGACGGCGCCGTCGTGCTGTCCAGTGACGGCTCCCGGATCCTGCGGGCCAACGTCCAACTGGTGCCCGACGCGTCGATCCCCACCGACGAGTCCGGCACCCGACACCGGTCAGCCGAGCGCACCGCCGTGCAGACCGGCTATCCGGTGGTATCGGTGAGCCATTCGATGAGCATCGTGACGGTGTACGTCGCGGGCGAGCGGCACGTGGTGCCCGATTCGGCGACCATCCTGTCGCGGACCAACCAGACCATCGCCACTCTGGAGCGCTACAAGTCGCGGCTCGACGAGGTCAACCGGCAGTTGTCCACCGCCGAGATCGAGGACTTCGTGACGCTGCGCGATGTCATGACAGTGGTGCAGCGCCTGGAGATGGTGCGTCGCATCAGCCTGGAGATCGACGCCGACGTGGTGGAGCTCGGCACCGACGGGCGTCAGCTCAAACTGCAACTCGAAGAGCTCGTCGGTGACAACGACACGGCCCGCGAGCTGGTGGTGCGCGACTACCACGCCAACCCCGACCCGCCGGACACCACACAGGTGACGGTCACGCTCGATGAGCTCGACGCGCTTTCAGACAACGAACTGCTCGACTTCACTGCGCTGGCGCGCGTTTTCGGCTATCCCTCCACACTGGAGGCGCAGGACTCGGCGATGAGTTCACGGGGTTACCGCGCGATGGCGGGCATCCCGCGGCTGCAGTTTGCCCACGTCGACCTGCTGGTGCGGTCGTTCGGATCGCTGCAGGGCGTCTTGGCGGCCAGCGCGAGTGATTTGCAGTCGGTGGACGGCATCGGATCGATGTGGGCGCGCCACATTCGCGAGGGACTGTCTCAGCTGGCCGAGTCGACCATCGCCGACCAATTGGCCTGAATCAGTTGCCTGGTGTCGCTCGGCGAAACGCACGTCTTGCCGGGCCCTTTCTCGCACTTTCCCTTCGAAACGTGCACTTGAGACTATGTCGGAGGGGCCTGCCACAGTCGGGCCATGGGGGAAGTCTTCATTGGAAGCGAAGCGGTCTCATCGGCCCGCTTGACGCGACACGAATTGCAGCGGTCGTATCGCCCCATCTTCCGCAGTGTCGATGTGCCCAAGCACTCGCCCCCGTCGCTGCGCGACCGCACCGTCGGCGCGTGGTTGGCGCCAGATCGCCAAGCGGTGATCGCAGGCGCGGCCGCATCCGCCCTGCATGGCGCCCAATGGGTCGACGATGACATCCCGATCGAGCTGATCTCGAGACGGGCTCGACCACAGCGTGGAGTCCTGGTGCGTAACGAGGCGTTGGTCGAAGACGAGATCACCAGGGTCGCGGGCCTTCCAGTCACGACCCGTGCGCCCACAGCCTTCGACCTGGGGCGACATCTGCAGGGTGGGGAAGCGCTTTCGCGGCTCGATGCCTTGATGCGCGCAGGTCTTCTCAGCCGAGGACGTTCTCTTGCTCGCTAAGCGCCACCAGGGTCAGCGAGGGTTGCGGCAACTGCGTGAGCTTCTTCCGCTCGTCGACGGCGGCGCCGCATCACCGAAGGAGACCTGGCTCCGGTTGTTGTTCATCGACGCCGGCCTTCCCAGACCCACCACCCAAATTCCGGTGGTCGATGAGCGCGGACGCCTCGTTCGCATGCTCGACATGGGATGGGAGGACTTCATGGTCGGTGCCGAGTACGACGGGGATCAGCATCGTACGAACCGCAAGCAGTACGTCAAGGACCTCCCCGTCTGGCCGAAGCTCGAGCGCATGGGCTGGAACGTCACCCGCCGTGATCAAGGAGGATCGAGAGGACGACATCATCGCCCGCACGTGGTCGGCGATGGTGTCCCGAGGCTGGAAACCCTAGCCTCACTTTCAGATTCGCACCGTCGCACACCGAAACGCAGGTTTTGCTGGGGCTCTCTTGTACTTCTTCTGCAGAAGGTTCCCTTGGGCGCAGGCGTGGCCTGAATTAGTTGCCTGGAACCGGTACTTCGGCCGCCGGCGCTTGCTCGGCTGGCGGCGGCGCTTGTCCGCCAGGAGGCGCGGCGGCGGGCTCAGCCAGGATGAACGGCACCGCGGCGGACCGCAGGTTGCCCAGCTGGACCACCAGGTTGTAGGTGCCTGGGCCGATCGGCTGCCGCGGCAGCGGGCAGTTCGGCGCCGAACCCATGCCGGTCCAGGTGACCTCGGTGGTGACCTGCTCACCTGGGTTGAAGGTCTTGACCAGGGTTTCATTGGACGGGGCGCAGTCCAGGTTCGACCACAGCCGCTCGTTGTTCAGCGAGTACACGTAGGCCGCCAAGACCGCTGCACCGACGTCACGCTTGCAGGCCACCAGGCCGATGTTGGTCACGATCATGGTGAACTTCGGCTGATCGCCGACGACGAAGTCGGGCTGGCTGGTGATGCCCTTGACCGCGAGCGTGGAGTCGGGGCAGTCGTCACCCTGCTGGAGCACCGGAGGGGGGGTCACCGCCGCGGACGGCGTGGGGGTCGGCGGGGGCGCCTGCTGCGCCGGGGGCTGTACCGGGGTCTTGACCTCGGGGTTCTCCCCGGGAAGCGGGGTCGGAGGCGCCGCGCTCGCGGACGGCTGCGCGGTCTTGGTGTCGCCGGTGCTGTTGCTCACCACGAGGATCGCAATTGCGGCGACGATGGCCACCACGACCACCCCAATGCCGATCGCCAGCGCGCGCCGCCGCCAGTAGATCTGGGAGGGCAGCGGGCCCTGCGGTTCGAGATCCAGCACGAGTCCACGGTAAAGCCAGGTCACGCCCTGTCGTGCGACCCCGCTCGGCGTGTCGCGGCTCGGACATCGCCG
>JAVRPF010000796.1:0-3535 GCA_032162385.1 Mycobacterium sp. | reverse complement strand
CGGCGCACGCATCCTGGTCCACGCCACCGGCGTCGGTGCGCCGGTCTCGGAGAGCACCGTCACGATGGCCTCGCCGATGCCTAGTGACGTCAGGGCCGACTCCAGGTCGTAGACGTCGGTCTTCGGGTAGGTGCGCACCGTCTTGTTCAACGCCTTCTGGTCGTCGGGAGTGAACGCGCGCAACGCATGTTGGATCCGGGCGCCCAACTGCGACAGCACGTTGTTGGGCACGTCGGTGGGCAACTGGGTGCAGAAGAACACGCCGACGCCCTTGGAGCGGATCAGCTTGACGGTCTGCTCGACCTGCTCGAGGAACGCCTTCGAGGCGTCGGTGAAGAGCAGGTGCGCCTCGTCGAAGAAGAACACCAGCTTGGGCTTGTCGACGTCACCGATCTCCGGCAGCTCGGTGAACAGATCGGCGAGCACCCACATCAGGAACGTCGAGAACATCACGGGCCTGGCCGCCTGCGCGCCCAGCTCGAGCAGCGTGATGACGCCGCGGCCCTGCGCGTCGAGCCGCATCAGGTCCTTCGGCTCGAGTTCGGGCTCGCCGAAGAACGTGTCGGCGCCCTCGGCCTCCAGGTTGACCAATGCGCGCAGGATGACGCCAGCGGTGGTCGGCGACACTGCGCCCAGATCCTTGAGTTCCGGCTTGCCCTCGTCACTGGTCAGGAACTGGATGACCGCGCGCAGATCCTTCAGATCGAGCAGCAACAGCCCCTTCTGATCCGCCCAGTGGAAGATCAGGCCCAACGTCGACTCCTGAGTCGCGTTGAGCCCCAAAACCTTCGACAGCAGGATGGGTCCGAAGCTGGTGATGGTGGCGCGGACGGGAACCCCGATGCCCGAGGTGCCCAGCGACAGGAACTCCACCGGGAACGCGGTGGGCGTCCAGCTGTCGCCGGTGTCGGTGGCGCGCTGAGCGGTCTTGTCTCCTGCGACGCCGGGGCGGGACAGTCCGGACAGATCGCCCTTGACGTCGGCCATGAGCACAGGGACCCCGGCGGCCGACAGTTGCTCGGCGATCACCTGCAGTGACTTCGTCTTGCCCGTGCCGGTGGCGCCCGCGACCAGTCCGTGGCGGTTCACGGTGGCCAGTGGGATCCGAACCTGGGCAGTCGCGTCGACGACGCCATCCACGACGACGGTGCCAAGCTCCAGTGCTTGGCCTTCGACCGCGTAACCAGCGGCGATCTGCTGCGCGGGAGTGGCTGTCGATTCGGTCGTCATGCGGCAGAGACTACTTGTCGACCCCCGTCCCGGTGGGTGTGGGGAGCCGCTTGTCGGCGCTGCGAATACTGTCTAACGCTGTGCGCGACGAATTGGTGTGGATCGACTGCGAGATGACTGGGCTGGACGTCCGGTCCGAGCGGCTCATCGAGATCGCGGCCTTGGTGACCGATGCGGACCTGAACATCCTGGGCGACGGCGTCGACGTGGTGATCCACGCCGACGACGCGGCGTTGGACGGCATGGTCCAAGTGGTCGCGCAGATGCACTCCAAGTCGGGACTCACCGAGGAGGTGCGGGCGTCGACCGTCGACCTGGCCGAGGCCGAACAGCTGGTGCTCGACTACATCCGTACCCACGTCAAACAGGCCAACACGGCGCCGCTGGCGGGCAATTCGATCGGCACCGATCGCGGATTCATCGCCCGTGACATGCCGGCGCTGGACAACTACCTGCACTACCGGATGATCGACGTCAGCTCGATCAAGGAACTGTGCAGGCGGTGGTACCCGCGGATCTACTTCGGCCAGCCGGAGAAGGGCCTGGCCCACCGGGCGCTCGCCGACATCCACGAGTCGATCCGGGAACTGAAGTACTACCGGCGCACCGCTTTCGTGACCCCGCCGGGGCCGTCGACCAGCGACATCGCCGCGGTGGCTGCTGAGCTTGGGCCTCCCGGCGAAAATCCGAAGGCAATCGATTCGGCCGCGGACGGTCCGACGGGCTAAGATCGACGGCGCTGCAAAGCCCGATCGGCTCGGCGGCAATGGTGGCTGTAGTTCAGCTGGTAGAGCACCAGGTTGTGATCCTGGATGTCGCGGGTTCGAGCCCCGTCAGCCACCCCACAGGTCGGAGGGCGTTTTTGCCCTCCGGCCTACTGCTTTCTGGCGGTACTACCGAGCGCTCACCATCCGCGACAGGATCAACCAATGGGGGGCGCCGAATTGGCAAGCATCGACCTGACCGCTGACGAACGTGTGGTGCTGGTGCTGGGCCTCAACGAGTATGGCGGGCCCGCGAGGGGCGCGCCCCTGCTGACGCTGCTGGTCGGGCTCTCCACAACCGGTGAGTTTGATCAGTTGCGCTATCGGCTGATGACGGCCATTGAGCACGGTGAAGCGCTGTCAGATCTCGACTGGGCGGGCGCTGGTGCTCGCCGAGATCTCATGGGCTAGCGACCTATTGGGTTCCGGGATCGACTTCTCGACGAGCATGCAGGATGACAGGGCAATCGTGGTGCTGCGGGGGCTTCAGTGCAAGATCAGCAACGGGCACCGATTCGAGTTGCTTCGCGAAAACGCAATTCGCCCACTGACTTAACCGAGCCGGCGTCGGTGACAGCGTCCGGTGCCCCGATGAATGAAACCCGGGAAACGAGAACGGGTCAGACGTTGGCGTTGCCCGCCTTCCATTGATCCCATGGCACGTTCCAGTCGCCGAGGCCGTCCGTGCCCGGCAGCGTCGACCCGACGGTGTTGACGACGTCGACGATGTCGCCCCGCTTGGTGTTCTCGTAGAACCACTGCGCGTTGCTGGCGCTGACGTTCAGGCAACCGTGGCTCACATTGCTATAGCCCTGGCTGCCCACCGACCACGGCGCACCGTGCACGTAGATGCCGCTGTAGGACATCTGGGTGGCCCAATCCACCTCGGTGCGGTAGCCGTTGGGCGAGTTCGACGGCACACCGTAGGTCGACGAATCCATCACCAGGTGCGAGAACCGGTCCCCGATGATGTAGGTGCCGTTGTTGGTCGGCGTGTTGCTCTTGCCCATCGAGATCGGCATGGTCTTGATGACCTCGCCGTTGCGTCGGATGGTCAGCGTCTTGGTGTCGTCGTCCGCGGTCGCGACGATCTCGTCGCCGATGGTGAAGTGCGTGGTGACGTTCTCCTGACCGAACAAGCCGTCACCCAGATCGACGCCGTACGTGTTCGCCGCGACGTCCACCGTGGTGCCGGGCTTCCAGTAATTTTGTGGGCGCCAGCGCACTTCGCGGTTGCTCAGCCAGTAGAACGCGCCTTCGACGGGCGGGTTGGCGGTGACCGTGATCGCCTTCTCCGCCGCAAGACGGTTCGGGATGTTCTCGTCGAACCGCACCGCCACGGGCTGCCCCACGCCGACGACCTCACCGTCGCCCGGCAGCAGATAGGGCATCGTCAGGTTCTCGGGCGAGTGGGTCTCGAACGTCATCGACCGGCTGGTGACGCCGCCGAGGCCGAGCGACTGCGCACTGAGCGTGTAGCGCTCGTTGTAGCCGAGCGGATCGGTGGTGACCCACTTCAGCCCGTCGGGGCTCAGGCGGCC
>JAVRPF010000795.1:0-2928 GCA_032162385.1 Mycobacterium sp. | reverse complement strand
GCGGCTCACTCGTCGATGGCTGACGTATCGGTGGCGCCGGTTCACCGGCCCACCGCGACGATGACGTGAATGCCGGACCACCGAATGTCGCGCGCGGTGCGATCGACGCGCCGAGGAGGGGTCCGGGCATAGCCGGCACAGGCGCGACGATGACCGGTACGGTCAGTACCGGCGGTTCGTTCCCGCCGTGAAGGACCGCACTGGCTCCGACCGTCGTCGCGTCCACAGGCTCAGGCTCGGCGGGCACGCCGGGGGGTTCGTCGATGGGGGGTAGCACCGGCGCTAGGGGAGGCGGAGGCACCTCGTCGGGGAGGGGGGCGAGGTCGACGGGAGGCGGAGCTTCGGGAAGCAGCGCCGGCGCCCTGTTAATGGTCCTGCCGCCGGGACCGTTGTCGGTGCCGGAATTGTCATCGACAGGTTCCTTTTCGCCGCCTTCCGCGCCGCCGGTCGTGCTTTGGGCAGTGTCGCCGGGTTGATCCCCGGCAGTGTTGGCATTCGCACCGGCGGACTGGTCGGTGCCGCTCGCTGAATCGCTGTTGGTGGTGCTTTCGCTTACTGCCGAGTCGCCGGTATCGGCGGCGGCTACCGCGCCGCCGGCACCTGCCAGCAACGCAACGGCGATCGCGCATGCTGCGAAATGCATATCCGCCCGACCCATAGCGCCTCCCACACGCTGGCGTTGCAACTGCCCGTCAGCATCCCCGACCTCGTACCAGTGTCGCATCTCATCCGCCGCGGGTCACGGCGCATCGCGAAATCGCTTCGTCGGTGCAGTGTCGGACGAAGTGCGTTGTGTCGCAAGGCTTTGGCAGACGGATGAGGTGTGAATCGCCGACGACCAATCGCGCAGCGGCGGGGATGCAATCCCCCGTGGCGGACGAGAACCCATGTTGCGATGCCGCGGATTACCGCCGTCGCAACGTCATCGAACTTTGGCTGCAATAACCGCGGCAATGGCGCTCACTGGCATACTATTAGGACAACTTGCCATCATATTGAGCCGTCACCGTTCATTAGTTCCGCCGCCGATTTATCGGACATGCCCTGGTTGTAGCACTCACTGGCCGGTAGCCCACCCTCGCGCTGAGCGGCGGTACGCGCGGATGCATTCCCGTTGGCGCGGCACCAAAGGTGATGTCGAGCGGCGGGCTTGGACGCGGCGACGACAACGAATCAGATTGAGAGACAACGACTTCTGCTGGAGTGCTGTGAGCGCAGGTGAAGAGTTTGCGGTCATCGGCACTGAATCCATCGGTAACTTACCGTTGTAGTGAGCTTCGCACGGGTAAGCGTCTTTGGGACTCACCCGAATGCTTGGAGTTTCGTGCGCTGGATCGTAGGCGTCGGCCCGCTCGGTCGGCGGAGAGTGCGTATCGCAGTCCCAGGGGTCTTCACGGTGTGGTTGCGACCAAACTGCCACCGCAAACTGCAACGAGGAGAGCGTCAATCATGTGGCAATCTCTTTAGTGAAGCAAAACGTACCCAATTCCGTGTAATGAATGCGTCAGGCGGCATGCACCGCAAATTCAGCCGGAGAACCCATCGTGTTCAAGAGGTCTTCGATTCCGCCCCGAATGGCTGGCCGGTGGCCAAGGGCTCAGCGCTGGCCGGAGCCGCTGCGGCATGCGCTGGAGCATGTGATGCTGACCGGTGAGTACCTGTGTGTCTATAACTTCTCGTTCGCTCGGCTGGTTTTCGTCTCCGGACTCGATCAGAAGCTCCCGGCGGCGATGGCCAAGGTCAATAAGCACAAGGTGCCCAGCAACGCGGTCTGGGCGCAGACGATCATCGCGTCGCTGTTCGCGTTGGTCGCCTTCATCGTGTTCCCGTCGTTGGGCATCGGGGGTGGGCGGCCCATCGACATTCAGACCAAGGTGTATGACGTGCTTCAGGCGGCGGTCACCGTGATCTGGTGCATCTCGATGGTGGTGCTGTTCGTCGACGTGGTGATCACGTCAGGCGTTTTCCTGCCGCGTTATGAGGAGGCGCGGCTGGCGCGCCCAGCTGCTCTACACGTGCGCGGTCATCGGTGGTCTGTCGGCGTTGGTCGCGGTCGTCGCCACGCTGAGCGAGTCGTGGACACCGGTGATCTCCAACGATTCGGGCGCCGTCTCGATCGGCGAGGCGACGATGGCCTATGGCGCGTGGTTGTTCGGCCGACGCGGGTATACGGCGACGTCATCTACAACGTCTATGGCTCATCGGAGGTCGGCATCGGGGCCCTCGCAACGCCAGCCGACCTTCGGCAAGCGCCGGAGACGGTTGCCGGCCCGTTGTCGGCTGTGCGGTCCGCATTCTCGACGAGAACCGCGGACCCTCGGACCGGACGTCACCGGGCGAGTTTTCGTCGGCGGCGACTTGATTTTCGACGCTTACACAAGCGGCAACACGAAAGACGTCGTCGACGACATGATGGACACGGGGGACATGGGCTACCTCGACCGAGCGGGACGACTGTTCATCGTCGGCCGTGAAGACGACATGATTGTCTCGGGTGGGAAAACGTCTACCCGGGTGCGGTCGAAAATGCTCTCGCCGAACATCCGGAAGTCGCCGACAGCGCGAAGCATCAGTCCGAGAGTGCTTGAAGAACAAGGTCTCTCGCTATGAACCAGCGCTCGCCCGAGCGCGTGCGCAGAGTGGCGTGGGACCGTCAGGGCCGTGGCCAAGTCTCCGGCAGACCGTGGCCGCCGTCGGCCACCAACCCTGTCCCGGTGACGAACGAGGTCGACTCGTGGGCCAGAAAGAGCACGCACGCGGCGATCTCCGCCGGCGTGCCACTGCGCCCGATCGGTCCCGCCGCCGCGGCGGTGGCTTCGAACGGCAACTGCGAATCGGTGGAGATGTAGCCTGGCGCAACGACGTTCACGGTGACGCCGTCTGCGACGGCCTCCAGGGCCAGTGCCCGCGACAAGCCCACCAGGCCCG
>JAVRPF010000794.1:0-6031 GCA_032162385.1 Mycobacterium sp. | reverse complement strand
GATCCTGTGCACCGCAGAGTATTCGGTGTTCTGCACTAAGGCCTACGGCAAGTTTCTGCATCACCATCCGACCGACGGCGTACCCACGGAGGTCTTGGCGCTCAGGGATCCGATGGACGAGCAGCTTCGCAGGACAGTCATCGCGTGGTCGCTCGTCGCCGAGCCAGGTGAGCGGTGTGTCCTGTGGGATCTCGACGAACAAGTCGGCGTGGACCAGCCCTGGGGTCTGCCCCTCGTGCGGGTCGCCGAGATCCAGGCGGCCGTCACGAGATGACCATGTGGTTCCGGCTCCCGCTGGTGGTGCGCCTCGTGGTCATCGCGTTGGCGTGTTTTGGCTATGGCGTTCTGATCTTGGACTTCAACGCCCTGGACATCGGCTCTCGGAGTGCAAAGATCATCGGGACCGCGTGCCTGGTGGGGGCTGCGCTCGCGGTCGGGTTCGACTTGGGTTGGCGCAAGGCCCGTTCGATGGACCAGCTCTCGGCATACCGCCGGGCATTACGGAGCAGCGAACTGCCAACGCCCATCGAACTCGACGAGTGGCGGCGCTGGGTTGTCCGCAGCGATCTGTTGAATGGGTTCGCGCCGTTTTCGGCCGGTCCCTTTGTGTTCTTCTTTCTGGGCCGCTCTCGTCGGCCCTTGCCGAGTCGGTGGAACCAACTTTGCGCAACACCAGTGGGTCGGTCCAGAAGCTGATCGCATACGACCGGGCGTTGCGAACCGGTGAGCCGCCGACGTACGTCCAACCTGACGTGTGGCGTTCCTGGCTGAGAAGCAGCCGCAGGACTCTTGGAATGCCGCTGGTGTGGGCTTGCTTCTTTGGGGCGGTTGGGACGTTCGTCGATCCTGATCGATCAATCGGCGTACCACTGGGTGACGGCGTTCTTGTTCCAGCTGCTCGCGATCTGGATGCTCCTCGGCTGGTGGGGAAAACGTGCGCACATAACTCAGCTGGCGGGCAAAGTGGAGCGGTACGCCGTCCGGCAGAGATGGGGCTGAGCCAGTCGCCAGGACTGCGGGCTAAACGTGTATCAGCCCCATGGGGCTAGGCTGGAGCGGTCGGACGAGTCGTTTGGGAGTTGATGGTGGTCGTAACGCGTGGAATCCTCCTCGTCGGATGTGCAGCGGCAATCGCGGTCGGACCGCTGGTCGTGGCCTCACCGGCCGTGGCCCAAGGGTGCCCATATGGCACGACTCAAAGCCGATTCGACGGGGTGTGCGTCGCCGGCGGGCCGGGAAACATCGCTGTGAGTCCATCGGGTCCGTCGGGCAGCAACGTGGTGAACAATCCCGGCCAAGTTGGCTCGGTCAACGGCGTTCCGTGTACTCCGGAGCATTACGGCACCTGCCTTGCGATGAGTCAGAACGGGTAATAACCCACGCGCTGACACCTCTCCCCCAGGCTGGGCCCTGGCACTACGTCAGGATCGACGTGTAGTAGACGTTGGCCGCAACCGAAGTGCCGTCCTCCGCGACAGGTGCCGGGGGTAGTCCATTCACGGCCAGCAGTTGCTGCATCGTGGTGCCGAGTGACGCCCAACCCCGGGCGCCAAGGTATTTCGCCACGTCGTTGCGGTCGTCGTGGTACCAGAGATCCGACACGTCGATGTCGAGACCGTGATCGCGCCACCGTTGCGAGAATGCCCGCATGGTCTCCTCGGCCTTCGCCACGTCGCCGTCTGGAGTGCTCCCGAAGGTTTCGGTTGCCACGCGGCTGCCCGGTGCACTGAGCGCAGTCATCTCATCGAACAATCGATCCTGTGCGTTCGAGGGAAGGAAGGCGAGTAGGCCTTCGGCAATCCAGGCGGTGGGTTGGGCAGCGTTGAAGCCGGCCTGACGGAGTGCGGCGGGCCAGTCTCTTCGAAGATCGATGGGAACGAACCTCAGGTCGGTGGTGGGCAACGCACCCAGTCCTGCGAGCGTCGCGGACTTGAATTCGATGACTTGTGGTTGGTCGATCTCGAACACCTTCATGCCGGCTGCCCAGTGCAGTCGGTAGCCGCGCGCGTCCAGACCGGATGCCAGGATGACGCCCTGACGGATGCCGACCCGCGCCGCATCGTGGAAGAAGTCGTCGAAATACCGGGTCCGGGCCGCCATCATGTCGGTCATCATCCGCAGACCCCAGCTGGCATTGTCGTCGTCGACATCCGCCGGGTCGAGTTCACCGCTGGCCAGTTTGGTGAAGAAGTCGACCCCCACGGCACGGACCAGCGGCTCTGCAAACGGATCGTCAATCAGCGGGTCGTCGACTTTGGTTGCGATTGCCCTGGCAGCGGCAACCATGGTGGCGGTGGCTCCCACGCTCGAAGCGAGGTCCCATGTGTCGTTGTCCGTCCGCGCCATGTCAAGTTCCTTCCATCAGCATCAGGTGCTTAGCCTATTTAACGAGCTGGCGCCGACGGTACACCTGGATTCTGGAAGCCCTTGGAACGCCGCGACTTCACCGCCCCGGCCACCGGCTTGGGCTCCGTTCGTCCAAGCGCCGGCAATAGATGACTAGGGGCCGACCGTCGGGCTGTGGCCGACTGCCGACCGCGGCGTTTTGCGCTTGGGTGAGTTCTGAGCAAATCCGGTACATGTACCCAGGTGTCCAGCGACGCACGGAACGCCGTTCATCGTCGGCACGGGGCCGCCTGAAATCACCGTCGGTGCACCGTTGTAGGCGGACTCGCCATCCGCGCTCGCCGTCGGTGAGACGGCAATCAGGACTGCGCAACCAACAACCAGAGATCGCAGTACCTGTTGCAAGCGGTTCACCAGCGTCATCGCGCGCTCCCATCACTTAGGCGCAAACGATACCGTCGCGAGCAGTATCGTCCGGGCGTATTGCCTCCCGCCGTGACGGCGATTCGACGGGGCCGCTCACGGATTCGTTTTACGCACTCGCACGCTCAAGCAGGTGACGCAGCCCTCGAGTTTCTCGTACTCCGAGATGTCCACGTTCTCAAGCCGATAGCCGCGATCGGCGAACAACGCCGCCGTGCGAGGAGCCGCTGAACTCATCAGCAGCAGATCCTCGTCGAGGATGACCACGTGGGCACCTGGTTCCTCGGGCACGGCGAGGAACGACGGGAACATGCCCGGGTCGTCGACGACGGGTTCGTACCCGATGACGGTGCCGTCGGGAAGTGCGGTGACCGCGCTCTTGAGATGCAGCGCCTTGGTCAGGGGCACGGCCGTGACGGTGTACCCGCGAGGCCTGAGGATCCGTGCGAGCTGTTCGATCGCCGACGCGTCGGTGGTGCCGCTGAGGCCGACGTACACCTGCGAACCCACCTTGAGCACGTCACCGCCGTCCAGTGTTCCCTCGGTGATAGCCGCAGCATCCAGTCCCAGTTCATCGATCGTTCGTTGGACCGCAAAGATTTCCGGATTGCGCGCCGGTTGACGCGGATTGGTGATGACCGCGAGGTCGCCGAACATCACCACGGCGTCCTCGACGAACACGCAGTCCGGCATCGAATCCGCACCTTCGATCACCACGGTGGGCCATCCACTGCGCTGCAGCGCTGCTACGTAGTCATCCCATTGCCGCTTGGCCAGTTCGAGATCCAGCGGCTGGCGCTCGATGAATGTCACGATGCCGTCGGCTAGTGTCTCTGCAGGCCGCCGAACCAGCGCATATGGGCGATCAGGCATTGCGCTTCACCGCTTCCGAGTCCAGTCGGGCCGCGGATGCCCCCGCGAACATGGCGTCATCGTCCACATCCGCAACACGGCGCGTCAAACCCGTAGAAAGGCGTCGAGCTGATCGCAGACGCTCGCCCATCCGTTCGCGAAATTGTGCAGGTCCTCTGGGGGTATGAGGGAATGCTCGATGGACATGAGTGTCTGATCGTCGCCGAACGGCTCGAATGCGACGTTGACGATACTGACCGCGGTCGGGTCCGCCCAGTTCGAGTTGGTCCACGTGAAGCGCAGTAGGTTCGGCCGATCGATGGCGACGAACTGCCCGGTGATCAGAACGCTGGTGCCGGAATGGTCGACGTCGAAGCGCACGCTTCCCCCGACCTGCGGTTCGACGGTGATGGCGACACATCGGTCCGGGCGTGGACACATCCAGTCCGCCAACGACTCCGGGTCGAGCCACTGGTCGAACACCACGTCTGGCGCGGCGGGCATGACGCGTTGTACCCGGGCAACCGGAGCGTCGTTCATCACATCATCTCCCGTCGCTTCGCTCGCCCCGGTGCGCACTGCCCTTCCGGCGCAGCCGCGCCGTTAGCGCATCAGCACGCGTCAACCAGAAGTCGGTCTGCTCGTCGATCCACTGCTGGGCCATCGTCAATCCGTCCGGCCGCAGGGAAAGCCAGTGCTCGCGGCCGCGCACCTCGCGCCGCACGAGGCCAGCCGACTCCAGGACGCCGACGTGGCGCGATACGCCGGCGAACGTCATCGGCAGCGGAGCGGCCAAGTCGGTGATGCGGGCGTCACCCTGGCGCAGTGTCTCCAGCAGCCATCGGCGGGTCGGATCGGCGAGCGCCCCGTACGCGCGATCCAAGACCTGATCTTCAACCATTCGGTTGACTATAGCGGGTCGCTCATGGTGTGCTGAACGCGAAGATATTCAACTGAAATGTTTAACGTCTGGGCGGTGTTGTTTCCCGACATGACCAAAACCGTTGCAGCAGACGCGGAAGGACAACGCATGGAGACACCGCAAATCACGTCGGTCGCTGATCCGCGCCTGACTGCCCGGTTGTATCAGGAGACGAGGGAACGGATCGTCGCCTTGGTGGTGGGACTGGACGACGCGACGTTGAGCACCACCGTTGGGGCATGCCCCGGCTGGTCGGTCCGTGACGTGGTGGCGCATGTGGCGGCAGTCGCCGAGGACTGGGTGAGCGGGCGTTTGGCAGGGCCGCCCACCGACGAGGAGACGGCAGCTCAGATCGCCCGGTTCGGTGGCTATCACCTGGCCGAGATCCTCGCCACCTGGACCGACGCCGCCGCAGCGCTGGACCACATGGCCGAAACCGCAGGGGTGAAACCCCCACTCGGCGACATCACCAGTCACGAGCACGACATCCGCGGCGCGATCGGCAGGCCCGGGGCCCAGGACTCCGAGGCGGTATGGCATTCCTCCGACCAACTGTTCACGAACCTTCGGACGCCAGTTCCGCTGATCGTGACCGTGGAAGACGCCGAGTATCGGAGCGGACCTGACGATCGTGCCGAAATACGGCTCCGCACTACGCGATTCGAAGGTCTGCGGTGGCGAACGGGCCGACGCAGCCGCGCCCAGCTCGCCGCGATGGACTGGTCGGGCGACCCAACCGCAGTGCTTGAGCACCTGTACCTGTTCGGCCCTGCTGACGCGGATGTCGAAGAATAGCCACCGGAACGATCAGAGGAGATAAGGACAGCCATGACGGATGAATCAATGCCCAAGGCCGTCGACCGGGCCACCTTCCAGGCCGAACTGGACGGGCTGCGGGTCCGGGAGAAGGCGCACACCCGGGAAGGCGACGCGATCGCCGCGGCGCGACGACGCCTGCCCATGGTCGAGGTGGACGCCAACCTCGAGTTGGCGGGACCCAACGGGCCGGTCACCCTGCTCGACGCGTTCGAAGGGCGTCGGCAGCTCATTGTCTACTACTTCATGTGGCACCCCGGTCATCCCGCGCCCGAGCAGTGCGAAGGTTGCACGTGGGTCACCACGCAGGTTGCGGAGCTGGCGTACCTTCATTCCCGCGACATCACCTACGCGGTCTTCTGTCAGGGCCCCTTCGACGAGAGCGCCCGCTACCGCGATTTCATGGATTGGGACGTGCCGTGGTACTCGGCACTCCCCTCCCTCGACACACTGCTGACCGGGCGCACCGTCGGCATGATGCACATCGTCTGTTACGTACGCGACGGCGACCGCGTGTTCGAGACGTACTGGACGACCCTTCGCGGCGTGGAGGAAATGGATTACGTCTACGCGCTCATGGACCTCACCGTGTTCGGACGCCAGGAGCCGTGGGAGGACTCGCCGCCCGGCTGGCCCCAGTCGTGGCAGGTCGACGGCTCCAACGCGCGGATC
>JAVRPF010000793.1:0-2667 GCA_032162385.1 Mycobacterium sp. | reverse complement strand
GCGACGCTGGCGACGCTCGGCTGGATCGCCGCTAGTCGGCGACGATCGAGTTGATGTCGCGCGCCATTGCCACGTCCTTGTCGGTGATGCCACCCTCCGAATGCGTGACGAGCGCGAAAGACACGGTCCGCCAACGAATGTCGATGTCGGGGTGGTGATCCTTCTGCTCGGCGTGCTCGCCGACGCGGCGCACCGCGTCGATCCCGGCGAGGAACGCCGGAAACTTGATCGAGCGGCGCAGCGCGCCATCGGAGCGTTCCCAGCCGTCGAGGTCGGGCAGTGCGGCGTCCACTTGTTCGTCCGTTAACACAGCCATCACTCGACGGTATACCGTCGCTGCCGTGCCGAACCAGATCGTGGTCGCCGGTGCGCTCATCTCCGGCCGCACGCTATTGGTGGCGCAGCGCGCGCGGCCGCCGGAGCTGGCTGGGTTGTGGGAGTTGCCGGGCGGCAAGGTCGGGGCCGGCGAGAGCGACGCCGCGGCACTGATGCGCGAACTCGAGGAAGAACTCGGGATCGAGGTCACCGTCGGAGCCCGGCTGGGTCGCGACGTGGCGCTCGGCGACACCATGACGTTGCGCGCCTATCTGGTGACAAGGACGGGCGGCACCGTGCAGCCTCGCGACCACCGCGCTCTGCGCTGGGTGACCGCCGACGAGCTCGACGGCTTGGCGTGGGTGCCCGCTGACCGCGGCTGGGCGCCGGACCTGACCGCGGCGCTGCGCTCCGGCTAGGTCCGCGCGGCAGAGGTTAATGGCACCCCAAAGTCGCTGTTAGGTGGGCACTTTCAGCACCGCCCGATCCAGGGCGTCTGGGACGCCGGTGGCGTAGATCGATCCCAGGTCCGCACCGTCCACCCCGTCGCGGAACTCGACGGTGACGCGCTTGCCGAGGTGGCAACATCTACGCGGGCGCCCGCGTGTTGGTCGAGTTGGGCCCGAGCGGTGAGGCGCTGCTGTCCACGGCCTAGGGCTGGAGGCCGGTCAGTATCGGAGCCGGTCGCCGACCACGCGTACCTCCGACGGGCTGCGTCGGTGGCGGGCCGAGTACATCGGGTGCAGCAGGGCCGGATGGCGGCAGTGCGGGCACGAGCCCTGCGCCTGGTTGGCCGACGAGAAAGTCAGGTGGTGACATGCCGCACACCGCACGACGTAGAACGCGCCCATCCAGTTCAGCAGACCGACGTAGATCGCAGCTGTCGCGGCGGTCGCAAGTACCACCACGAGTGCGACGGTTGCCACTTCATAAAACGTCATGATGGATACCTCCAACCTCGAACGAACATTTTTACGGTACGCCATTGTTCGTCGAGGTCGTCAGGACAATCGTGTGCGCTTGAACACCTTCACGAGCTCCTTGTCGCGCAGGCCGGATAGCTCTGCCTTGCGAACCTCGTCCAGGACCACCGGACACCGTTTGCACCGCGGCTTGCTGCGGCAGCACTTCTTCTTCGGCTTGATCCCGGCGAACTTGCCGGACTTCACATGACCCTTCCGTCGTTTTCGCGAATGGATACCTGCGCTGCGACAATCTGGGTGTGGATTCACGCCCGGACTTTCGCAACGTAGCCATCGTCGCCCATGTCGATCATGGCAAGACGACGCTCGTCGATGCGATGCTGCGCCAGTCCGGCGCCCTGACGCATCGCGGTGACGACACGGTCGAGCGCCTGATGGACTCCGGTGATCTGGAGAAGGAAAAGGGCATCACCATCCTGGCCAAGAACACCGCCGTGCACCGCCACCACCCGGACGGCGGCATGACGGTCATCAACGTCATCGACACCCCCGGCCACGCCGACTTCGGCGGCGAGGTCGAACGCGGCCTGTCCATGGTCGACGGCGTGCTGCTGCTCGTCGATGCGTCCGAGGGCCCGCTGCCGCAGACCCGATTCGTGCTGCGCAAGGCGTTGGCCGCGCACCTGCCGGTGATCGTGGTGGTCAACAAGACCGACCGCCCGGACGCCCGGATCGCCGAGGTCGTCGAGGAGAGCCACGACCTGCTGCTGGACGTCGCCACCGATCTGGACGACGAAGCACAGAAGGCCGCCGAGCATGCGCTCGGACTGCCGACGCTGTACGCCTCCGGGCGCGCCGGTATCGCCAGCACGGTCGAACCCGCCAACGGCGAGAACCCCGAAGGGGAGAACCTCGACCCGCTGTTCGACGTGCTGCTCGAGCACATCCCTCCGCCGCAAGGCGATCCCGAGGCCCCCCTGCAGGCGCTGGTGACCAATCTGGACGCCTCGGCCTTCCTCGGTAGGCTCGCGCTGGTCCGCATATACAAGGGTCGGCTGCGCAAGGGCCAGCAGGTCGCCTGGATGCGCGAGGTGGACGGCCATCCGGTCGTCACGACCGCCAAGATCACCGAACTGCTGACCACCGAGGGCGTGGACCGCCGCACCACCGATGAGGCGATTGCCGGTGACATCGTCGCGGTCGCGGGCATGCCCGAGATCATGATCGGCGACACCCTGGCCGATCTCGATCACGCCCACGCCCTGCCGCGGATCCATGTCGACGAGCCCGCCATCTCGGTGACGATCGGTACCAATACCTCGCCGCTCGCGGGCAAGGTGTCCGGTCACAAGCTGACCGCGCGCATGGTCAAGTCCCGGCTGGACAGCGAACTCGTCGGCAACGTGTCGATCAAGGTCGTCGACATCGA
>JAVRPF010000792.1:0-3555 GCA_032162385.1 Mycobacterium sp. | reverse complement strand
CGATGCGCGCCTGCGCATCGGCCTGCTGCGGCCATGTTGATGGGCATCGCCAGCCAGTGCTACATCGTGGGCATGCCCGACCTGGGGGCCCTGCGTGTCAGGGTGAGTTGAGTCCACTGGTTCAGAGCAAATCGGCTTGACGCAGGGCGAGATACGGATCGGCACACCATGATCAGTTCCACGATTACCGCGGTGAATCACAATGAACCGATGGAACCAACCCGGCAAAACATCGCCACTGACGAGAAGTCGACGAGGTGCTCGCTGCGCCGGAACCACAGGGACACTTACGCATTCGATACCACGGCAACGCATAGGCGGCTCGACGAAAAACTCGGCGCGGCCCGCTCACCTCGGGTGCGCGCAGCTCGTCCACCGGACAGTGCGTCGTCACCGACGGTGGCGCAATGGCCCGCGGGTTGCTCCCA
Organism: Mycobacterium sp.; assembly: GCA_032162385.1. Lineage (GTDB taxonomy): Bacteria > Actinomycetota > Actinomycetes > Mycobacteriales > Mycobacteriaceae > Mycobacterium. The sequence continues at coordinate 3,127 of JAVRPF010000792.1, read as the reverse complement.
AAACCGGTCCGGGCGTGCCCGAACGGACCATTGCATTCCTGGCGTCCCTTAGTTACGTTATTTCCAATCACGTTAATGACGACGAGAGGTACGTATGCCCGACACGCAGGAGATCCGCGACGCCAACAAGAGGGTTCTCCGCCGCGCGATGGACGCGATCGGCGCACTGGACTTCGATGCCGTCCTGGCCGAACTGCACCAGGACATGCTGCTGCAACTTCCCTACGAGGAACAGGTTCCCGACCTGGACAGAGCGGGATTCGGCGAACTGTTCAAGGTGATGTTCACGATGTACCGGCAGTTCACCATCACGCTGACCGACGTGTTCGATCTGGTCGACCCCAACCAGCTAATCGCCCGCTACGACGGCGACTGCGTGGGTCGCGCCAAGGAGGTGCGCTACGCCAACTCCTACGTCGGCATTTTCCGCTTCGCCGACGGCAAGATCACGCTCTGGTGCGAATACGACAACCCGATCACCACGTTGAAGTCGCTGGAAGACTTCGCTGCCCAATGAGCGGCGCCGTAGTCGTGGATCGTCGTGGCGACGGTGTCGTGGTGCTCACCATCGACCGCCCCGAGCGGCGCAACGCTCTGGACTCGCAGACGTGCGCCGACTTGCACGTTCTCTTCGAGGACCTCGACGGTGACCCCGAGCTGCGCGTGGTGGTGATCACCGGCGCGGGCACGGCGTTCAGCGCCGGCGCCGACCTGAAGGCGACGCCCGAAGACTTCACCAACTCCGCGGCCACGCCCACCGCGGCGCTGCTCGGTGCCGTGCGCAGCGACGTCGCGCGCACCTTCGCCGCGCAGGAATTGATGGCGTCGCTGTTCGAGAAGATTCACCGGCTCCGCCAACCGGTCATCGCCGCGGTCAACGGGTTCGCTCTCGGTGGCGGCTTCGCGCTGGCCTTGGCCTGCGACATTCGGATTGCCGCCACCGGCGCGACGTTCGGCGCGGTGTTCATCCGCCATGGCGTGTCCGCGTGCGACATGGGCACCAGCTACCACCTGCCGCGCCTGGTCGGGGCGTCCCGCGCGGCTGAGCTGATGCTGACCGGACGCGTGTTCGACACCCGCGAAGCCGAGCGGATCGGTCTTTTGCACGCCGTCGTCGACCCAGCTGACCTGCTGCCCACGGTGCTGGCAAAGGCCGCCGAGATTGCCGCGCACGCACCGCTGGCCGTGTGGATGACCAAGGAGACGATGTGGCAGAACGTCGACGCGCCAAGCCTGCGTCACGCCCTGGATCTGGAGAATCGGACACAGGTGATGTGCACCGCCACCGGCGAGTTGCACCGGTCGTTCGCCGCGTTCCGCGGCGACGGCACCGCGCGATGGAACCCGTTGTGACGGTGCGCATGTCAATGCCCGTCGGAATTGAACCAGGAGATCGCGATGAGTGAGCTCGTCAGCTACGCAGGGAAGCGCGTCGTCATCACTGGCGCCGCATCCGGGGTCGGCGCTGCCTTGGTCGGTGTCGTGCGCGACGCCGGGGCTGACTGGATCACCGCCATCGACGTCCGACCGGGCGGGCCGGTCGACCAGTCCATCGCCGCCGACCTCTCCGACCCCCGCGCGGTCGATCGAGCCATCGGCGAGATCATCGGACCGGTCGACGTGCTGTTCAATAACGCCGGCGTGGCGGCGACCTTCTCCACCGACGTCGTGATCGCCGTCAACGTGCTGGCACCCAAACGTCTCACCGCCGGCGTGCTGGAGGAGATGCCCGCCGGTGCCGCGGTGGTGAACACCGCCTCCACCGCGGGCGGCGGATATCCCGCCCACCTGAGCGAGATTCAGGAGCTGCTGGCCATCGACGACTGGGACGACGCGCTGGCCTGGGTACGCCAGCGTCCCGAGCTGACCGCCAACCCGTATGGCTTCTCCAAGGAATGCGCCCAGGTATTCACCATGCAGATCTCCCCGGCACTGGCCGCCCGCGGCATCCGCATCAACAGCGCGTGCCCGGGCCTCATCGAAACCCCACTGCTGAAGGACTTCTCGGCCACGATGGGTCAACCCCTGCTCGACTGGATGGTGTCCCAGAGCGGCGGCCGCCGCGCCACCTCACGGGAGATCGCGAACGTGCTCGCCTTTCTGGGCTCTGATGCCGCCAGTTACGTCAGCGGATCCAACGTCGTCGTCGATCACGGCTTCACCGGAGCCCTGACGACCAACCAACTCGACTACTCGAACTTCCCCACCACCTGAGGCGGACGCCGCGACCTCGTCACGGCGGCGCGCGCTGATCTGGTTCTCGGGATGCCCGTGCGAAGGCGCACACTGTCACCGAGGGCCACTGCGCGCCTTCGGACCGGTCCGCGACCGCGGCGATGCCGTGACCGGCGCCGCCGATCCGTCGCCGGTGGTGATGCCATGCAGGATGATCGAGCGAAGATGCTCAATGAGCGCGGACTCACTCAACGACGGATTGACCAACGTGTGCAGCATGACCGCACCGCGCAGGGTGTCAAGCAGGGCGCTGCCGTCGACGTCGGAGCGCACCAGCCCTTGGGCCTTTCCCCGCTCGATCAACCGCACGTAGGCTCTTCGCACCGGTGCGATGTGCTTGGTCTCGGTCTGTTCCACCAAGTCGGGGCGCTGGTACATCTCCGCCGACAACCCGGGCAGCCCGGCCAGGTACGCCGGGTCGGACTGAATCGCCACCATCGCCCCGATCAGATCCGTCAGCGCGTCGGCGAGGGGCCGCTCATCCTCGACCAAGGGCGCGGGGTCAGCAGTGGTGAAGATGGCATCCTCCACCAAGGCGTACTTCGACCCCCAGTTGTCGTAGACGAACGGGCGCGACACTCCCGCGATCCGCGCGACCTCCGAGAGCGTGAGCTCGTCATAGCCCTTGGCGGTCAGCAGCTCCCGGGTCGCCGCAAGCGCAGCCTCACGACGGACCTCGTCCTTGGGGCGACCGCCTCGCGCGTTGCCCATCGTTGGCTCCTCGGATTGCTGGGTACCCGGCGTCGGGCAAGACCGCGGCGTTGGGTGGCGACTCTACCGACTGGCACCCCCGGACTGGTCGGCTCGCGTGCATGACGTGTCGCTGGCGGGGCCGGTGTCGGTCACGGACGCCGCCGTACGCACGGCGCGGGTCGCCTCGACGTGCTCATCT
>JAVRPF010000791.1:0-3031 GCA_032162385.1 Mycobacterium sp. | reverse complement strand
TCAGCGCACCACCCGCGATCACCCAGCCCCACCGGTCGCGGCGAACGTGCGGCAGCACGATCACGGTGAGCGCCAGCACCGCGGCCGAGACGCCGAGTGCGTGACCCGACGGGAACGACCACGACGGTGCGAACACCAACGCAGTCGGCGGGCGGGGGCGGTGCGCTGCGGCCTTCAGCGCTTCGGTCACCAGTCCGCTGAGTTCGACGCTGAACACCAGAAACAGGGCGAGACGGAATTGGCGGTGCCGCAGCGCGACGATGATCACGACGAGGCCGACGATGCGGAACGCGGTGGGGCCCAGCACGGTGCACAGCACCTGCCAGAACGTCACCCATGCCGGGTGACCGACACCGAACCGGTAGAACGCATCCAGACCCCAGGCATCGACGGCGTCCAGCCAGGCCCAGTGCATCGACCAGCCGACCCACAGGGCGAGGTACACCGCGGCGGCCGCGACGCCCAGCCCGATGAGCCAGGGTTTGCGCAACTTCACCAGTCCACCTGTACCAGCCGTAGCACCCGCGCCATCCATTTTCTGCTATCAGGAGGAACACAGTTGTCACGAGCCGGAAACAACCCCGATTTAGCTTTGCTAACCATGACTCAAGAGCTCAGCAAGGAGCCGGAGGCCCCAGACGAATCTGAGGTCTCAGAGGCCGAACTGGACACGATGACCGCCACCAAGGAGACCTTGGAGGACTACACGCTGCGCTTCGCACCGCGCAGCTACCGCAAGTGGTCGACGCGGGTGGTGGGCATCTCGGCGCTGGGCGGCATCGCCTACCTCGCCGACTTCGCCATCGGCGCCAACATCGGCATCTCCTACGGAACGACCAACGCGTTGTGGGGCATCCTCATCTTCGCCGTGGTCGTCATGCTGACCGGTTTCCCCGTTGCCTACTACTCGGCGCGGTACAACATCGACCTCGACCTGGTCACCCGCGGCAGCGGCTTCGGCTACTACGGCTCGGTGGTCACCAACGTCATCTTCGCGACGTTCACCTTCATCTTCTTCGCGCTCGAAGGCTCGATCATGGCGCAGGGCCTCAAACTCGGCCTGGGCATACCACTCTGGCTGGGCTATGCGGCGTCGACGCTGATCATCTTCCCGCTGGTGATCTACGGGATGAAAGTGCTGTCGACACTTCAGGTCTGGACCACGCCGCTGTGGCTGGTCCTGATGGTCGCGCCGTTCATCTATCTCGTTGTGACCCATCCCGAGTCGGTCAGCCAGTTCTTCGCCTACCAGGGTGAGAACGGCGGCACCGGATTCGACCTTGGCTCGACCCTGCTGGCCGCCGGTGTGTGCCTTTCGCTGATCGCCCAGATTGCCGAGCAAAACGACTACCTGCGTTTCATGCCGCCCAAGACGCCGGAGAACAAGCGCAGCTGGTGGACCTGGATGTTCCTGGCCGGCCCCGGCTGGGTCATCTTCGGCGCCATCAAGCAGATCGTCGGCCTGTTCCTCGCCGTGTACCTCATCGCGAACGTCGCCGACAGCGCGGGCATCGCCAACCAGCCGGTGCACCAGTTCCTCGAGATCTACCAGAACTTCCTGCCGGGCTGGCTGGCCATGACGCTTGCGGTGGTGCTGGTAGTCATCAGCCAGATCAAGATCAACGTAACCAATGCATACTCCGGTTCGCTGGCGTGGACGAACTCGTTCACCCGCGTCACCAAGACTTACCCAGGTCGACTGGTGTTCCTGGGCGTCAACCTGTTGATCGCGTTGATCCTGATGGAAGCCAACATGTTCGACTTCCTGAACACCATCCTGGGCTTCTACGCCAACTGCGGTATGGCTTGGGTCGTGGCGGTGGCCTCCGACATCGTGTTCAACAAGTACCTGTTGAAGCTGTCGCCCATGGTGCCGGAGTTCCGCCGTGGCATGCTCTACCCGTTCAACCCGGTGGGCTTCGGCTCGATGCTGATCGCCGCGGGCCTGTCCGTGATCGCGTTCTTCGGTGGGCTCGGCGAGGCCATCCGGCCGTACTCGCCGCTGGTCGCCATCGGCCTTGCTCTGGTGCTGCCGCCGATCATCGCCATCGCGACGAAGGGCAAGTACTACCTGCGTCGCACCGATGACGGCATCGACCTGCCGATGTTCGACGAGTACGGCAACCCGGCGGATGACCACCTGAGATGCCATGTCTGCCATCACGAGTACGAGCGGCCCGACATGCTGAAGTCCGCAGGCGAGCACGGATACATCTGCTCGCTGTGCCTGAGTACCGACAAGACCGGCGAGAAGGTACTCCCCGCGCAAACCTGACCGGAGGGGCGGCCATGGCCATTATCGTGCGTGGCTATGGCCGTCTTTCTGCGCAAGATGCTCGGCATCGGCAAGCTTCCTGACGACATGCAGGCCCAGGTTGACGCCGAGGGGGTGATCCACTTGGCCGAGTTCGTGCCGGTCACGTTCCGGTTCTCCGGCCACGTGCCCGGCAAGACCGCGAAGGGCAACATCCGCAGCTACGTCGGCGCGCTGGCGCTCACCAACCAGCGACTGCTCGGCACGCTGTCGTCGGTTCCCAAGAAGGCCGGCCGATCCGTCGACCATCAATGGAACGACGCGGCGGGCTCGATGGTGAAGGCCACGCTCGACGAGGGTGGGCTGACGCTGGACGTGCCGGACATCTCGGTGGTCGAGCCGAGTTTCTCCGGCTCACTGTCGCTGCACTAAGACCCCGCTGTCGCAAGAGGTGCTGATGCGGTTGCCGCAGCGATCCTTCGCGTTCGACGTGCCACCGAAATTCGTCTACTCGCTCTGTGGGGTGCCGCGTAGTTAGCCCCCATGGCCGCGGGCCAAACTACTCGACGACACCGTCGACGTAGAACCAGCGACCGGCGCGCCGCTCGAACCGACTGCGCTCGCGCATCGAGCCGGGTCGGCCCGCAGCGTCATGGAACACGGCGATGAACTCCACTTCGCCATTTTCGTCATCGATGCCACCTGCCGCGGTATCGATCACCTCGAGGCCTCGCCAGATGATGTCTGCATCGATCGTCACGTCGGTGGGGCGCGTTC
>JAVRPF010000790.1:0-4421 GCA_032162385.1 Mycobacterium sp. | reverse complement strand
GCGGCGATGGCGCCGGCAGCGACGAGTGCGGCCAGGCCTGCGCCGCCGATGCCGCCGATCGCCGCGCTGGGCAAGAGGAGCACTGCGGCATCCGCGGTGCCCGTGATCAGAAGCTGCGGCACGAACTGTCTCGCGAACACCCCGAGCAGCGTGGGGAACAGATAGAACAGCGAGAGCAGCACGATGACCGCCAGCGCGGTGCGCCGTGCCGCCCTTCCGTCGGGGTTGGTGTAGAAGCGGACCAACACGTGCGGTAGACCCATGGTGCCAAGGAACGTGGCGACGATGATCGAAAGAACTTGGTAGGACGGGTGATCCCCGCCCAACCCGCCGCCGGACGCTATCCAGTCGTCGCCTGCGCTCGGTGCACCGGCGACGACGGGTGTCGCCGCCCCGGCTGCCAGCGTCAGCGTCGTGCCCTTCTTGAGCGAGTACCGGCCGGACGCGCGGAACGGCGCACCGTCGAGGTGGTGTCCGTCGACGGTGCCGACCACTGTGATGCCGGCCGGTTCGGCGACCTGCACCACCACGTCGGTCTCGACGGTGACGGTGGTCTGCTGGTGCACGGTCGGCGGCAGCGGCCCGGCCAGGTCGGTGCCGTCGCGCAGAAACACCGTGAGCAGGGCCAGCGCAGGCACGGCGATCGCCGTGAGCTTCAGCCAGTACTGGAAGGCCTGCACGAACGTGATCGACCGCATGCCGCCACCGACCACGTTGACGATGACGATGGTGCCGACGGCCACCGGTCCCACCCAGACCGGAAGACCCAGAAGTGTCTTCAGGGCCAGTCCGGCGCCCTGATACTGCGGGACCAGGTAGAACACGCAGATGACTACCACGACCAGCATCGCGACCTTGCGCAGTCGTGCCGAGGCCAGCCGGAACTCGGCGAAGTCGGGCACCGTGTAAGCGCCAGAGCGGCGCAGCGGTGCGGCCACGAACAGTAGGAGCCCGAGATAGCCCGCCGCGAAGCCGACCGGATACCACAGCGCATCGGCGCCATATTTGGCGATCAGCCCGGCAACGCCGAGAAACGATGCCGCCGAGAGGTATTCACCCGAGACGGCTGCGGCGTTCCATTGCGGACCGATGCTGCGCGATGCGACCAGGAAGTCGGAAGTGTTGCGGGACAGTCGTATTCCGTAGAAGCCGATCGCGATCGTGGCGACCGCGGCGGCGAGCAGAGCGGCGGCAGTCAACGGTGCGCCGGTCATCACGGCTCGCCGTCGACCACGCGGACGAAGTCCCGCTCACTCTGTTCGGCCAGGCGCACATACAACCGTCCAACGCCGTACATCACTGGATAGACCAGAGCTGCCAGGAGCAACCAGTTGAGCCGGATGCCGAACACCTTGACGGCGGCGACCTCGGGAAACAGTCCAATCAGCAACGGAACCACCGCGACAGAGGACACCACGACCGCGGCCAGTCGCAGCGCCAGTCCGAGTTGGGCACGTACCAGTCCGCGCACGAACGCGTCGCCGACCTGAGTCTGTTCCTGGACCTCCCCGCGCGTGCGCACGATCCTCGCGCCCCGACGGTGAGCGAGCACCACGCGCTCGCGTTGCGGACGTCCGCTAGTCATCGCCGCCTCCCGCCGGACGGAGATTCCGCATCGGGTCGCGGATCAACCGGTCCCGAAGCTCACGGGCCTGCCTGCGGCTGACCGGAAGCTCCACCGCGGCGGACGCTCCGTTCGCGCGCAGGCGGACCAGCACCGCGCCGTCCGTGGTGCGCAGACCGACGACCAGGCGCAACGCCACCAGGTAAGAACGGTGTATGCGTTGGAAACCTCGTTCCCGCCAACGGGATTCGAGGGTGCTCAGTGGTATCCGCACCAGGTGTGCACCGGACGTGGAATGCAGCCGCGCGTAGTCGCCTTCGGCCTCCACCCAGCCAATGCTGTCCCTCGGCACTAGTTGGGTGATACCGCCGAGCTCGGCGGGGATCACGTCGGCGTCCTGCTCGCCGTCCTCGTCATGGCGTCCGGTGTCGCGTGCGCTGTCGTCGCGTGGGGTGTCTGCGCGCGCGGCCAGCACCCGGCGCACGGCTTCGTCGAGTCGGCTCGCTCGGATGGGTTTGAGGAGGTAGTCGACCGCGCCGACGTCGAACGCGGCGACCGCCTTGTCGTCGTGTGCCGTCACGAACACCACAGCGGGACGGTACGAGAAGTTCGTCAACACGCCCGCGAGCTCGAGACCGCTCAGGCCCGGCATGTTGATGTCGAGGAACACGGCGTCGATCGGGCGTCGGTTCAGCTCCCGCAGAGCGGACGTCGCGTCGCCGGCCCGACTCACTTCCGCGATGTCGGGATGCTCGCTCAGCAGAAACGCCAGCTCGTCGAGGGCAGGCGCCTCGTCGTCGACGGCGAGCACCACGAGGGTCCCGCTCGAAGTCCTGCTCAACCGAATGCCCCTCCGCCGGCCCGGACACCCGACCGGAACTTCGGGACCCGCATGATGACCTTGGTGCCCGCGTCCATCGCCGTCTCGACCACCAGACCGTAGTCATTGCCGAATGTCGCGCGCAGACGATGATCCACATTCGTGAGGCCGACGTGGGCCGAATGGCCGGCCGCGTCAGGGGTTGCGTCCGCCAGTGCGTCGGCAGGGCCCGACCGCAGGGCGCCGGGATCCATGCCAACGCCGTCGTCCTCGACGGTGATGACGCAATCGGTGCCGTCGTCCCGCGCGACGATTTCGACGCTGCCTCCGCCCCGTCCGGCGAATCCGTGCCGGACCGCGTTCTCCACCAACGGCTGCAGTGCGAGGAACGGCACGACGACGTTGAGCATCTCGGGCGCGACCTGCAGCCTGACCTTCAACGCGTTGCCGAAGCGGGCCCGTTCGAGTGTCAGGTAGCGGTCGATGTTGCCTAGTTCCTCGGCAAGAGTGGTGTATTGGCCCGCCGCGCGGAAGGAGTATCGGGTGAAGTCGGCGAATTCGAGGATGAGCTCGCGGGCCCTGTCGGGATCGGTGCGCACGAAGGACGCAATCGTATTGAGCGCGTTGTAGATGAAGTGCGGGCTGATCTGGGCGCGCAGTGCCAACACCTCGGCACGGTCCAGCCGGGCCCTTGAGGCGTCGAGGTCCGCCAGTTCGAGTTGGCTGGCCGCGTAGCGGGCGACCTCACCGATGGCACCCAACATGCCTGGCCCCGGCTCACGGGAGGTCACCGCGACGAGCACGCCAAGCACGTCGCCGTCGTCGGTGAGGAGCGGTTGCGCGACCACCGCGCCTGTGCGGTGCGTCGACATGATCCGCCGATGGCCGGTGAGCGCGTCATTGGCGGCGTGCTCGGCTGCCGCGAGCGCATCCGGTGTCCAGGTCGACCGGTCGGAGGGATCACGGGCCGACCGCTGCCCGGTTTCATCGAACAGGACGACGGCATCGGCGCCGGTGAGTTGGCGGAGAAACGGCACGGCCCGCTGCGCGGAGTCGGCGTCGAGGCCGTGGCGCAATGCGTGGGCAGCGAGCGACGCGGTGTGCAGCGCGGCGTGCACGGCTCGCTCGGTGGGTGTGGTGACCACCCGACGGGTACGCACTGCGACTACCGCGGCGGCCACAGTGGCCAGAATGAGCGCCGCCGCCAACGCAATCGCGATCTCGCCCGGCATATCACCTCACACGTTCTGGGCGGTTGTCCGCAACATTAGACTGGTCCGATGGCGAAACTGCAGCTAGTGCAAGATCCGGCGGCCGATGAGCTGCTCGAGTCGAACCCCTTCGCGCTGCTGGCCGGGATGCTTCTCGACCAGCAGATTCCGATGGAAGTGGCGTTCGCCGGACCGAAGAAGATCGCCGACCGGATGGGTGCGGTCGACGCCCGCGAGATCGCCGACTACGACCCCGACAAGTTCATCGCGCTGTGCTCGGAACGCCCTGCCGTGCACCGGTTTCCGGGTTCCATGGGCAAGCGGCTGCAGACCATGGCGCAGGCCATCGTCGACGACTACGACGGCAACGCCGCCGCGTTGTGGACGGCAGGGGACCCGGACGGCCGCGAGGTGCTGCGTCGGCTGAAGGCGCTGCCGGGGTTCGGCGAGCAGAAGGCCAAGATCTTCCTGGCCCTGCTGGGCAAGCAGTACGGGGTGACGCCGACGGGTTGGCGCGAGGCCGCAGGCGACTACGGCAAGGCGGGCACGCACATGTCGGTCGCCGACGTCGTCGACGCGGGTTCCTTGGAGAAGGTGCGGTCGTACAAGAAGCAAGCCAAGGCGGCAGCGAAGGCGAAGGCCTGAGCCATGGATGAGGCGAAGGCGAAGGCTTAGAACGCCTCGCCGTCGAATCGCTCGCGGGTCGCGAACTCGGCGACTGGCCTCCGCTTGAGCTTGCTGACCTGATGCACGGGCTTACCGAGCGGGACGACCGCGGCGATCGCGAACTCGTCGGGGATCTGCAGAAGCTCCTTCACCCGCGGCT
>JAVRPF010000789.1:0-4966 GCA_032162385.1 Mycobacterium sp. | reverse complement strand
CTCACCACCGTCGGGCGAGATCCGCACGATGCGTCCGTCGACCAGGCCCGTCCAGAGGTGGCCGTCGGCGTCGACGACGATGTCTTCGGGACCGTCGCCGCCGACCGGCACCACCGTGACCGGCCGAGCAGGCTGGTCGGGGAGCGGGTCGACCGGCGGCGGCTGCCAGCGGACGGGGTGGATCGGCGGCTTGCGCGACTTCGTTGGCACGCGCCGACGATAACGTCCTGCTTAGATCCTGCGCCCGGCTTCGCTCAACACGCCGTGCATGATCTCGTAGATCGCGTCGAACTCCTTCTGGCCGCTGATCAGCGGGGGAGCCAGCTGGACGACTGGGTCGCCGCGATCGTCGGCACGGCAGTACAACCCGGCCTCGTAGATCGCGGGTGTCAAGAAGCCCCGCAGCAGGCGCTCCGATTCCTCGTCGTTGAAGGTCTCCTTCGTCGACTTGTCCTTGACCAGTTCAATGCCGTAGAAGAATCCCTCGCCGCGGACGTCGCCGACGATCGGCAGGTCATAGAGCTTCTCCAGGGTGGCCCGGAACGCCGGGGCCATCTCCTTGACGTGGTCGTTGATGCCCTCGCGCTCGAAGATGTCGAGGTTGGCCAGCGCCACCGCCGCTGACACCGGATGCCCACCGAACGTATAGCCGTGCGCGAAGGTGGTCTTGCCATCGTTGAACGGCTCGAACAGCCGGTCACTGGCGATCATCGCGCCGATCGGTGAGTACCCCGACGTCAGGCCCTTGGCGCAGGTGATCATGTCCGGCACGTAGCCGAAGTCGTCGCACGCGAACATCGAGCCGATCCGGCCGTAGGCGCAGATCACCTCGTCGGAGACCAGCAGCACGTCGTACTCGTCGCAGATCTCGCGGACCCGCTCGAAGTATCCTGGCGGCGGCGGGAAGCAGCCACCGGCGTTCTGCACCGGCTCGAGGAACACCGCGCACACGGTGTCGGGACCCTCGAACTCGATGGCCTCGGCGATCCGGTCCGCGCAGTAGCGACCCCAAGCCTTGAGGTCGGTGTCATACGGGGCGGGTGCTCGGTAGAAGTTGGTGTTGGGCACACGGTGTCCGCCCGGCGTCAGCGGCTCGAACTGTGCCTTGAACGCAGGCAGGCCGGTGATGGCCAGCGCGCCCTGCGGGGTGCCGTGATAGGCGATGGCGCGCGAGATCACCTTGTGCTTACCGGGTTTTCCGGTGAGCTTGAAGTAGTTCTTGGCCAGCTTCCACGCGCTCTCCACGGCTTCACCGCCACCGGTGGTGAAGAAGACGCGGTTCAGGTCACCGGGCGCGTAGTTGGCGACGCGCTCGGCGAGTTCGATCGCCGGCGGTGTCGCATACGACCACAGCGGGAAGAAGGACAGGGTCTCGGCCTGCTTGGCCGCAGCCTCGGCGAGTTCCTTGCGGCCGTGCCCGACCTGCACCACGAACAGCCCGGACAGGCCGTCGATGTAGCTCTTGCCCTTGTCATCCCAGATGGTCACGCCCTCGCCGCGGGTGATGATCGGCGGGGTGATGTCCTCGCCGTGGCGGGCGAAGTGGCCCCACAGGTGGCGCTTCGCCTTGGCGGCCAGATCGGTCGAAATACTCTGTTCTACATCTACTGTTGTCATCTAGTGCCCCAATTGTATTGCTGTTTAACGAGTTTCAGGTAAACCAAGGTTTCGGTGGATATCACTCCCGGTACGGCGCGGATCTTGGTGTTGAGCAGGTCTAGCAGGTCGCCGTCGTCCTCGCAGACCACTTCGACGATGGCGTCGAAGGACCCCGCGGTGAGCACCACGTAGTCGACGGATTCAATGGCGGCCAGCTTGTCGGCGACCTTGGTGGTGTCGCCGGTGCACCGGATGCCGATCATGGCCTGACGCGCGAACCCGAGTTGCATCGGGTCGGTGACGGCCACGATCTGCATGACGCCGGCATCGACCATGCGCTGGACGCGCTGGCGCACGGCGGCCTCGGACAGACCGACCGCCTTTCCGATGCCCGCGTACGACCGCCGCCCGTCCTGCTGCAACTTCTCGACGATCGCCTTGGAGAGTTCATCGAGTTGGTAGGCGGCACCTGGCCGGGACTGGTTGATTCGCAACGAGACGGCTTGGATGCCGGGCGGTGCGTCCGGCTTGACCATGCCCACGATTGTGCACGGAATCCGTCGAATCAAGCAACTATGCCGATGAAATCGCGCGTCCGGGACCGCAGGTACCGCAGTAATGCGCAGCCGGGCTCGACCAGCTCCGCTAGCGTTTGGACCATGACCAAGGCGAGCAGCTGGATCGACGGCAGCGCAGTGACCACCGGCGGTCAGGGTTTCCAGATGGTCAACCCGGCGAACGGCGGCGTGGTCGCCGAGTACGCCCTGGCGACCACGGCCGACGTCGACGCAGCCGTGGCGGCAGCGCGCACGGCGTTGCCGGGGTGGGCCACCGCAACACCGGCAGATCGGTCGGCCATACTGGCCAAGCTGGCCAAACTGGCCGACGAACACGCTGACGACCTGGTGGCCGAGGAGGTCAGTCAGACCGGCAAGCCGGTGCGACTGGCAAGAGAGTTCGACGTACCAGGCAGCGTCGACAACATCGACTTCTTCGCAGGCGCGGCACGTCACCTTGAGGGCAAGGCCACCGCCGAGTACTCCGCCGATCACACCTCGAGCATCCGGCGGGAGGCGATCGGCGTCGTCGCGACCATCACGCCGTGGAACTACCCGCTGCAGATGGCGGTGTGGAAGGTGTTGCCCGCGTTGGCCGCAGGCTGCACGGTGGTGATCAAGCCGTGCGAGCTGACGCCGCTGACCACGCTGACCCTGGCCCGGCTGGCCAGCGAGGCGGGTCTGCCCGACGGCGTGTTCAACGTCGTCACCGGCCTTGGCGCCGACGTCGGCATGGCACTGGCCGGGCACCGCGACGTCGACCTGGTGACGTTCACCGGCTCCACCGGCGTCGGCCGCAAGGTCATGGCCGCGGCGGCGGTGCACGGCCACCGCACCCAGCTCGAGCTCGGCGGCAAGGCGCCCTTCGTGGTGTTCGACGACGCGGACCTCGACGCCGCGATCCAGGGCGCGGTCGCCGCGTCGCTGATCAACACCGGGCAGGACTGCACCGCGGCCACCAGAGCGATCGTCGCGCGTGACCTGTACGACGACTTCGTGGCCGGGGTCGCCGAGGTGATGAGCGGCGTCGTCGTCGGCGACCCCCACGACCCGGACAGCGACCTCGGGCCGCTGATCACCACGGCGCACCGCGAGAAGGTCGCTGCGATGGTCGCCCGAGCACCCGGCGAGGGTGGCCGCGTCGTCACCGGCGGCAGCATCCCGGACCTGCCCGGCTCGTTCTACCAACCCACGCTGATCGCCGACGTCGACGAGCGTTCCGAGGTGTACCGCGACGAGATCTTTGGCCCCGTGCTGGTGGCGCGTGCATTCACCGACGACGACGACGCGCTGCGTCAGGCCAACGACACCGAGTACGGGCCGGCCGCCTCGGCGTGGACGCGCGACGTCTACCGGGCGCAGCGCGCGTCCCGCGAGATCAAGGCCGGCTGTGTGTGGATCAACGACCACATCCCGATCATCAGCGAGATGCCGCACGGTGGAGTGGGCGCCTCGGGTTTCGGGAAGGACATGAGCGACTACTCGTTCGAGGAGTACCTCACCCTCAAGCACGTAATGAGCGATATCACCGCGGTGGCCGAAAAGGATTGGCACCGCACCGTCTTCACCAAGCGCTAAATCGCGCCAGGAGGCATCGATGCGGCACCCTCGAATCCCGTGACCGGCCCCGCCCTGATCGTGCGCGACATCACCGACGACGACTGGCCAGGAGTGGCGCTTCTGGCCGCCACCAGTTTCGGCGCGTTCTGGCGTCCCGAGACCTTCATGGCGTGGCGGACACTGATGTCTGCCCGCAGCTCGGTGGTGGTCAGCGACGGTGACGACGTGGTCGCGATGGCGCACTACCTGGACCTGAAACTCACCGTGCCCGGTGGAGCGGTCCTGCCTACCGCCGGTGTCACCTGGGTGGGGGTCGCGCCGACGCATCGTCGGCGCGGTCTGCTGCGCGCGATGTACACCGAGTTGCACCACCGGTTCGCCGACGCCGGTTACCCGGTCGCTGCGCTGACCGCCAGCGAGGGTGCAATCTATGGGCGCTTCGGCTACGGCCCCGCGACGGTCGAGACGGAACTGACCCTGGATCGCCGCTTCGCCCGGTTTCACCACGACGCTCCCGATCCCGGCGGGGTACGCGTGATCCGGCCCATTGAGCACCGCGATGTATTCGCCGGGATCTACGACCGCTACCGGCAACGCACGCCGGGCGGCATGGAGCGCCCGTTGCCGCTGTGGGACGACCTGTTGGCCGACTGGGAGGGCTCGCGGCAGGGCGCCACGCAGTGGTTCTCACTCCTTCACCCGGACGGCTATCTGCTCTACCGCGTCACCGGGCGGCACCCCAGAAACGTTCGCGTGGAGGAGTTCACCGCGGCGACCCCCGACGCCCACATTGCGCTGTGGCGTGCGCTGCTCGGGCTCGACCTGGTCGAGACGATCGTCACGACCAGTCACCCGGCCGACCCATTGCCGTACCTGCTGACCGACCCGCGAATCGTCCGCACCACCGGGTCGGAGGACGGCCTGTGGCTGCGCATCATGGACGTGCCCGCAGCACTCGAAGCCCGCACGTACCAGGCCGACCTCGACACCGTCATCGAGATCAGCGACGGGTTCCGATCCGACGGAGGACGATTCGCGTTGGAGGTCCGCAGCGGACGTGCCCGGTGCGTCCGCACGGATGCGCAGGCGGAGTTCTCGATGGATCTCGACGTGTTGGGCAGTTTGTACCTCGGTGTGCACTCGGCCGCGACGCTGGCGGCGGCCAACCGCATCCGCGGCGCCGACCCGGAATCGCAGGCGCGATTGGACGCCGCGTTCAGAAGTGACGTTCCCGCGCAGCTCGGTTTTCA
>JAVRPF010000788.1:0-3292 GCA_032162385.1 Mycobacterium sp. | reverse complement strand
GAGGTTCCCATCACGCTGCACACGTGTCCGGCGGCCAGGAACGCCTGGACCCTGCAGGTCGGGGACTGCATGATCGCCTCGATCGCCGGCGGCACCCGGACGTGCGAGACCAGCATGCTGAAGTTCGGCACGCCCAGCCGCGCGGCCTGATAGACGGTCATCGCGTTCGGCGGCGCCGTGGTCTCGAACCCGATGCCGAAGAAGACCACCTCGCGGTCCGGGTTCTCCCGGGCGATCCTGAGCGCGTCCAGTGGCGAGTACACCACCCGGACGTCGCCGCCCTCGCTCTTGATCCGGAACAGATCCTTCTTGCTGCCCGGCACGCGCAACATGTCCCCGAACGAACAGAAGATCACGTCGGGCCTGGACGCGATCTCGAGCGCCTTGTCGATCATCTCCAGGGGAGTGACGCACACCGGGCAGCCGGGGCCGTGGATCATCTCGATCTCGTCGGGCAGCAACTGGTCGATCCCATGGCGGATGATCGAATGCGTCTGCCCGCCGCAAACTTCCATGATCGCCCAGCGCCTGCTGGTGGCCGCGCGGATCTGGTCGACGAGCTTGCCGGCCAGCTCGGGGTCGCTGAATTCGTCCAAGTACTTCATGACTTCACCTCGGTTGTTGCATTGCTGCCCGGAACGGGCACTCCGGCCTGTTTTGCCGCGATCTCGAATCCGTCGCCGAATTCCTCATTGAGCACGCCAAGGTGCTCGAACTCGGCCAGTGTCCGTTTCGCCGACTCCTCGTCGAGTCGTTGAATCGCAAACCCCACATGCACCACGACGTACTCGCCGATGGCCGCATCGGGGATGTACTGCAGGCAGACGTCCTTTTGAATGCCGCCGAAATCGACGAGCGACATCAGGGTGCCGTCACGGTCGGACAAACTCAGGATCTTTCCAGGAACCGCTAGACACATGGGCGTCCTCCTTCTCTCATACCGAATTCCCCACCAACAGCTGGCCGAGCGCGATGCCGCCGTCATTCGGCGGTACGTGGCGGTGCGTGATCACGTCAAATCCCTTGGCCTGCAGTCCGTGTACGGCAAGTCGTAGCAGCAGGGCGTTCTGGAACACCCCACCGGACAATGCGACGATGCGCGATCCGGAGACATCGACGTGCGCGAGGTCCACGATCAGGTCGGCGACCGCCCGGTGGAACCGCGCGCCGATCACGCCCGCGCACACTCCGTCGCGTACATCGGCGATCACGGCCGAGAGCAGGGGAGCGGCGTCGACTACCGTCGGCCGGCGTCCGGTGTCGATGCTGAAGACGTATCGGCCGAGGCCGCCGTCGACGCCGCGGCTCAGACCTTCGAGTTCGATCGCCGCCTGCGCCTCGTAGGCGACCTCCTGACGTACGCCGGCCAACGCCGCGACGGCGTCGAACAGTCGGCCCATGCTGGAGGTCGGGGCGCAGGCCAGCCCCGTCTCGAGTTGATGGCGCAGCACACGGCGTTCGTCCTCGGGACACGCCCGCACCGGCGGCAGGTCAGGGTCCCAAGCAATTCCGGCCGCCCACAGGTGAGCCAACGCCATCCGGTAGGGACGCAGCACGCTGATGTCGCCACCGGCCAGCGGTACGTACTTGAGGTGAGCCAGCCGGTGGTACTCCTTGTAGTCGGCGAGCAGCATCTCACCGCCCCAGACGGCACCGTCAGGGCCGTAGCCGGTGCCGTCGAATGCGAACCCGAGCACCTGGTCGGAACCGTCCAGCCCGTGCTCGGCCATCACGGATGCGATGTGCGCATGGTGATGCTGCACGAGCCGGACGGGTAACGCGGTGCAGTTGCGGCTCGCCCAGGCCGTCGAGCGATATCCCGGGTGAGCATCAGCGACGACGACTTCCGGATCGACGCCGGTGAGTGCACGCAAATGACGCTGGGCGGCGTCGAATGCCGAGACCGTGGCGAGGTCGTCCATGTCGCCGATGTGCTGGCTCAACCATGCGTACTTCCCCTCGGCGACCGCAAGCGTGTTCTTCAGGTCGGCGCCGACCGCGAGGGTCGGCGGCACGTTGACCGGCAAGGCGACCGGCAGCGGGGCGTAGCCACGGGACCGCCGGATCGGCAGTTCGGCCGAGGTGTCCCGATTCTCGGGTCCGCCGAAGGTGAGTACGCGGACCACGGAGTCGTCGCACGGCACCAGGATCTCCCGGTCGTGCATCAGCCAGCCGTCTGCCAGGCCTGCGAGCCGCACGAGTGCATCGTCGTCGGCGAAGCAGATCGGCTCGCCACCGAGGTTGCCGGACGTCATCACCAGGATCCGCGGACCTGGCTCGTCATCGGAAAGCCCAAACAGGAGTGCGTGCAAGGGCCCGTAGGCGAGCATCACGCCGAGGTCGGGATTGTGTGGTGCGACCGCATCGGCCACCGGCGCCCCTGGGCGGCGCGGTAGCAGAACGATGGGGCGCTGCGGCCCGGTGAGCACACGAGCCGTCGCGTCGTCGACCTCGCCGACCTCGCGCGCCCCTTCCAGATCGGGCACCATCACCGCAAAGGGTTTGTCGCCGCGTTGCTTTCGCAGGCGCAGTTCGGCAACGGCGGCTCCGTTGCCTGCGTCGCAAGCCAGGTGATAGCCGCCGATGCCCTTGACGGCGAGGATCCCACCGTCGCGCAGTAGGCATCGGGCACGGTGCAGGCCGTCCTCCGCGTCGGCCGTGAGGCCGCCGTGGGACCGAAAGCGCAGGGCGGGACCACAGTTGGGGCAACAGACGGGCTGCGCGTGGAAGCGGCGGTTGCCGGGGTCGGCGTACTCGCGGGCGCAGTCGGCGCACATCGGAAAGCGCGCCATCGTCGTCGCGGCGCGGTCGTAGGGGAGTGAGGTGATGATGGTGAAGCGGGGACCGCAGTTGGTGCAGTTGACGAACGCGTGTCGATAGCGCCGGTCGGCCGGATCGCACAACTCCGCCGCGCAGTCGGCGCACATCGCGACGTCGGGGGAGGCCAGCGTGCGGCCACCGCTCGATCTCGACGTGTCGGCAATTTCGAACCCGGTGCCGCCGACGACCGGGATGTCTTGATCGTCAATGCCTTCGATGACTGCCAGTGGAGGCGGCCGCCGCACCAGCAGGCTCAGGAATGCGGCGATGTCCTGCTCGTCTCCCTCGACCTCCAGGATCGCACCGGAGCTGTCGTTGCGCACCGACCCGGACAATCCATGGGCGGCCGCGGAGGTATAGACGAACGGCCGGAATCCCACGCCCTGGACGACGCCGTGCACGCAGATGCGCTTCCTGCGCCGGACGGTCATGGCGGTGGTTCCTCGGTGGCGCCGCGGCCCATCAGTTCCAG
>JAVRPF010000787.1:0-7200 GCA_032162385.1 Mycobacterium sp. | reverse complement strand
ATCCATCGATGCCCCTGACCTGCTGGGGATGCTTGGTCTGCAGGATCGCTGCGGGGCCTACCCGAATCAACTCTCCGGCGGGGAACTTGCCAGGGCCGGGCTCGCCGTCGCGCTCGCCAACTCTCCGACGGTGCTCCTGGCCGACGAACCCACCGGTGAACTCGACAGCACCACCGAAGCCCATGTGCTCGACCTCCTGATCGCCGCGACGCACCGAGGCACCGCCGTCGTCGTGGCCAGCCACAGCTCAGCCGTCGCCGCTGCCGCGACCCGGGTGTTACGCCTCGATGACGGGAAGGCTCGCTGGTGACGACCACCCGACCGGACCTCGACACCGGGGTGACGGCACCGACCGTCGCCGAATGCGTCGACGCGACGAGGTCCTTCGGTTCCGGTCCCACCGCGGTACACGCTCTGAGGTTGGTGAACTGCCGCATACCGGTCTCGGCGCGCATCGCGCTGACCGGCCCGTCCGGTTCGGGGAAGTCCACCTTGATCCACGTGATCGCCGGGATCGATGCGCCCACGGCTGGCACGGTGCGCTGGCCCGGACTGCACGCCGACCGCCTGGGTCGGCCCAATGGCGTCGGCGTGGTGTTCCAGGGTCCGAGCCTGCTGCCCAGCTTCGACGTCGTTGAAAACGTTGCCCTGCCAATGCTGTTCGCAGGACGGGATGAACTCAGCGCCCGCGAGCGCGCGCTGGCCGCCCTCGACCTGGTCGGTATGCGCGAATCGGCGGCCAGGCTTC
Organism: Mycobacterium sp.; assembly: GCA_032162385.1. Lineage (GTDB taxonomy): Bacteria > Actinomycetota > Actinomycetes > Mycobacteriales > Mycobacteriaceae > Mycobacterium. The sequence continues at coordinate 6,452 of JAVRPF010000787.1, read as the reverse complement.
CCGACGAACTGTCCGGCGGCCAATCACAGCGGGTCGCGGTTGCCCGAGTCGTGGCAACCCGTCCGGCACTGATCCTGGCCGACGAACCCACCGGACAGCTCGATCACCACAACGCGGACCGGGTCATTACCGCTCTGCTGGACACCGCGACAACCATCGGAGCCGCGCTGATGATCGCCACCCACGACCCACTGGTGGCCGCGCGGCTCACCGACCACTGGACGATGCTCGACGGCTACCTCGACGTCGACACGACGGCGGGACCGAACGCGCCATGATCGCGACGTGGACGCTGGGCCTGATCCGCCGCCAACCGGGCCGACTCCTTGGCACCGCAGCGGGCATCGCCGCGGCGGTGGCGCTGCTCGCCTGCCTGGGCAGTTTCCTGGCCGCCGCGCAGAGCGCGATGACCGCCCGAGCGGCCGGTGCGGTCGCCGTCGACTGGCAAGTCGAAGTCCAGCCGAACGGCCCGATACCCGCCGTGCTGGACACGGTACGGGCGACCCCGCACGTGCTGGCGGCATCGCCGGTCGGGTTCGCCCGGTCGTCGGGGCTCAGCGCCACCGGCGCGGGAGGCATCCGAACGACCGGGCCCGCAACGGTATTGGGCATCCCAACGACCTACCGCGACACCTGGCCGGCCGTCCTACGCACCCTCGCCGGCACCGATCGTGGTGTCCTCATCGCCCAACAAACCGCAGCCAACCTCAATGCGGCGCCAGGCGACACCATCACCATCGCCCGCTCCGGCATGCCGGCAATCGACGTCGTCGTCGACGGCGTAGTGGAACTCCCACAGGCGAACTCGTTGTTCCAGAAGGTCGGCGCACCGCCGGGTGCGCAACCCACCGCGCCGCCGGACAACGTGCTGATCCTCGACGAAGCGCAGTGGCACACCGCCTTCGACCCATTGGCGGCGGCGCGCCCCGATCTGGTCAGCACCCAAGTCCACACCGCCCTCGACCACGCATTGCCGAGCGATCCGGCCGCCGCCTACACCCAGGTCACCGCCGCCGCGCACAACCTCGAAGCACGGAGCGCCGGTTCGGCGCTGATCGGTGACAACCTCGCCGCCGCGCTCGACGCCGCCCGCGGCGATGCCGCCTACGCCCGCGTGCTCTTCCTCTTCCTCGGTCTGCCCGCAGCCGTCGTGGCGGCGCTGCTGACCGCCACGGTGGTCGACGCGGGAGCGCCGCGGCGCCGCCGCGAGCAGGCATTGCTGCGCGCCCGCGGCGCGACCACCAACAGACTGGTCTGGCTCTCGACAGCCGAGACGGCCCTGGTCGGCGTCCTCGGCAGTGCCGCGGGTCTGGCTTCGGCAGCACTGATCGGCCTGGCCAGCTTCGGATCGCCGAGCTTCGGGGCAGACACCTCGGCCGCCGTCAGCTGGGCAGTGGCATCCGTCGCCGTCGGTCTGACGATCGCCGCCGGAGCCGTGCTGGTGCCTGCATGGCGAGACCTGCGCCGCGTCACCGTCGCCAACGCACGCATCGAGGTACGACGAACCCACGCCCCGGGATGGACCCGGTTCGGCGTCGACATCGTCTTGCTCGTCACCTCGGGCCTACTGTTCTGGTTGGCCGGCCGCTCTGGCTACCAGATCGTCCTCGCCCCAGAAGGAGTCCCCTCGATATCGGTCTCCTACTGGGCGTTCGTCGCCCCGGCCCTGCTGTGGATCGGCGGTGCGCTCTTCATCTGGAGGCTGGCCGACCTCGTGCTGGTGCGGGGCCGCCGCGCGGTCGCCGTACTGCTGACACCGGTCGCCGGGCCGCTGTCACGCGTCCTCTCCCAATCCCTGGCCAGACAGCGGGCACCCTTGGCCCGCGCGATCGTGCTCCTGGCACTGACGGCGGCCTTCGCCGGTTCCACGGCGACGTTCAACGCCACCTACCAGGCGCAGGCCGAGGTGGACGCGCAACTCACCAACGGCGCCGACGTGACCGTCACCGAAGCCCCAGGTGCGGCCGTCCCCCCTGCCTCGGCGACATCCTTCGCCGCCGTGAGCGGCGTGCGGGCGGTGGAACCGATCCAGCACCGGTTCGCCTACATCGGAGGCGACCTCCAAGACCTCTACGGGGTGAACCCAGACAGCATCGGCAACGTTACCGCGTTGCAGGACAGTTACTTCCAGGGCGGCACGGTCAGATCGTTGATGAACACGCTGGCATCCCAGCCGGATTCGATTCTGGTCAGCGCGGAAACCGTCAGCGACTTCCAGCTGGTGGTCGGCGACACGGTCAACCTCAGAATGCCCAACGCCACCACCCACCAGTTGAGTACCGTCCCGTTCCGGTACGTCGGCGTGGTCACCGAGTTTCCGACCGCGCCCAAGGACAGCTTCTTCGTCGCCAACGCCGGATACGTCGCCCAACGAACGGGCAGCGGCGCCGTCGGCGCCTTCCTGGTCGACACGGGGGGACGCGACAGCGGCGCGGTCGCCGCCCGCATCCGCGCGTTGGTGGGGACGTCAGCGACCGTCACCGACATCGCAACCGCTCGAGGAAACGTGGGCTCGAGCCTGACGGCGGTCAATCTGGCCGGGCTCACCCGCATCGAGCTGGGGTTCGGGCTGTGTCTGGCCGCCGCGGCCGGGGCGCTCGTTCTCGCGCTGGGGCTCAGCGAACGCCGACGAGGCTTCGCCATCGCCAGCGCGCTGGGCGCGAACCGCCGCCAGCTCGGTTCGTTCGTCTGGTCGGAATCGACGGTATTGATCGTCGGCGGGCTCGGCGGTGCGGCCGTGTTGGGGTGGGCGTTGTCGCGAATGCTCGTCAGCGTGCTCACCGGCGTCTTCGATCCGCCGCCTGCGGCGCTGTCGGTGCCGTGGGTCTACCTGATCGTCATCGCGGTGACCGCGGTGGCCGCGATCGGCGCGGTGTCGGCCGGCACGGTCGGCTTCGCCCGACGGTCACCACTGGCCGCGTTGGGCAAGCTGTGACCGTGCCCGTGAAGTGCTTCTCAGCACTCTTTCAGCGGGCCGGTGGCAATTTGACAGCATGCGGCGAGCCGGATTTCGCGGGTGCTCGATGCGGGCCCCGAGGTGCAGTGCGAATGATGGTGCACGGGTTGACCGACGTTAGTCGGACCGACGAGGTGTGGGCGCGTGGCGCAGCGCCGGGCCCCGTTCCGAACTGCGCCACGGGTGTGGCGTCGCTACTGAGGCTGCGCGCGGCGGGCGCCGTATGACGAAGATACTGCTGTGTGCCGCCCTCGCCTTCGCGATCGTCGCGATGGCGGCGATCCTGATCGACGACGGCGTGACCGACGCCCATCCGCGTCCGACCCCCACGATCATCGTCGACGTGCCGACGGAATTGGTCGAGGATGCCGTCGAGGTGGGGGTCGCACGCACCGATGGGCCCATCGGTCGGGCGTTCGCATCGCAGCACTCGTAGACAACCGTCCGCAGACGATTCCTAGGCCACCGACCCGGCGGCGGTGGCGTGTGCCTCGCGCCCGATCTTCAACGCTTCTTCAGCAACGGTGTGATCTGGTGTCTTCGCCGTGCGCCCAACACCTGCCGATGAGGAGCATCCTCTGTGAACATCGTCCAAGCCGTCGTGCTGGGGATCGTCGAGGGCGTTACGGAGTTCCTGCCGATCTCGAGCACCGGGCATCTCACCATCGTCGAGAAACTCATGGGTCTGCCGCTGGGTGATGCCGCGGTCACGGCCTTCACCGCGATCATTCAAACCGGGGCGATCCTCGCGGTGATCGTGTACTTCCGCCGCGACATCGCGACGTTGGCAACGGTGTGGGTGCGGGGCACCCGCAACAAGCAAGCTCGAACCGACTCGGAGTATCGGCTGGCTTGGGCGGTGATCGTTGGATCGATCCCCATCGGCGTGGTGGGTTTCCTCGCCAGGGACGTCGTTTCCGGCCCGCTGCGCAATCTGTGGGTGGTCGCCGGAGCGCTGATCGCCTGGAGCGCGGTGATGTACTTGGCCGAACGCGTTGCAACCCAACGGCGCTCCGAAACCCAAGTCACGCTGCGCGATGCATTGGTGATCGGCATCCTGCAGTGTGTGGCGCTGATACCCGGGGTGTCGAGGTCGGGTGCGACCATCAGCGGTGGCTTGTTCGTCGGCCTCAATCGTGTCGCGGCAACACGGTTGTCGTTCTTCTTGTCGATACCAGCCCTGGTGGCGGCGGGCGGTTACGAAGCGGCGACGTCAGCCAGTGACGTTGCCAGCGGTGTGGGGTGGTTGGCGACGGGCGTCGCAACGGTGGTGAGCTTCGCTGTCGCATACGCCTCGATCGCGTGGCTGCTCCGGTTCGTCGCCGGACACCCGATCACCTACTTCGTCGGCTATCGCCTGGTGCTCGCGTGCGTGCTCATCGTTGCCCTGTCAACAGGTGTCCTCGCCGCGGTGTGACGGTGCATCCGCTTGCGGTGACGTCGGGTGGGTCGGTGCGCCCTTAGTCGCCGCTGCGCATGTGTTCGCCGCCGTGCTCCATGCCGTGACGCGGTGTTTCGTAGTCTCCGTGCGCGATCAACACAACCACGGCGATGGTGCACAGGACAACGGTGATGACCACCAGAACCGCGGCGATCCACACGGAGAGTTGGCCGAGTCGACGGACCCGGTCGGAGGCGTGCTGAGCCGCTGCGGCATCGCCGCTGGCCCATAGCGGATACACGGCGAACGCATGGGTGAACGCCGAGAAGGCCAGCGGCCAGAAGCACAACAGAGTCGCGACCGCCCATCCGGCGTGCGTCGGTGGCGCAGTTTCCGCGGGTGTGTGCGACGCGTCGGCCGGCGTGTCGGGAAGCTCGGTGGTGTCAGACATTTCGTACCTCCTGACGGCAGAACATGAGGATTCGTGACGGGGTCACGGTCGTCGTGCGGGCGGATAACCCCACGGCGCGTGGCGTCGGCGCTCGTGTCACTGAAGCGAGGTCAGCAGTGTGGTGAGTGCCTGCTTCTCGGTGGGAGGGTCGGGCTGGCCGGCCCGCAACGCGGTCAGGACGTCGTCGATCTGACCGTCCAGGACGGTCCAGCCGGTGTCGTCGAGGGGCTGCAGGGTGGCCTGGTCGTCGTCCCACGCGGTCTCGAGGTCCTTGATCCTGGCCGTCGCACCCGTCTGGTCACCGGCCTGCACCTTGGCGAGCGTGTCGTGCGTGATGGTGCGGAACTTCGCCGTCTCCGCTGGCGGGAACTTCGCCGTCGCCGACTGCCCCGGGGCGAGTGTCGCGGTGACCGACGAGCCGGATTCCGACTCACTCGCGGCCGCGGTGGAGTGCGGTTGGCCGGCGGCCCAGACGAGCAGGGCGCCTGTGGCGACGGCGATTGCGGCGTAGTACCCGTGCATGATGCGCTCGCGGGCCGGGCGCGCGCTGACGGCGGGGGTCTTCCTCCGTTCGTGCTCTTCGATGACGTCGCTGCGCGTGATGGTGAGGTAGATGACGGTGGCGAGGATCGCGGTCAGGAAGATCACGCTGGTGATCGCGGTACCCAGACCGAGACCCTGTTGGTCCGGCGGGAACCCCAACCAGTCACCGAGGTTCGCACCCAGCGGGCGGGTCAAGATGTAGGCCAGCCAGAAGGACAGCACGGGGTTCGCACCCAGGCGCCAGCCGATCACGACCGCGACGATCAGGCCAGCAGGCAGGAGCACCGACGTACCCGGTCCCCAGCCGGTGAGCTCCAGGATCCAGTCACCAGCTGCGGTACCGAGGGCGAAGGTGACCAGAATGGCCAGCCAGTAAAGCGACTCGCGTGGCAGCGTGACGATGCTGTGGATCGACAATGTCCGCTCGCGGGCCCACCAGACGCCGAAGACCACGGCCAGGACCGCCGCGAACACGCTAGTGCTCAGGGCGAGCGGCACCTGCAGATCGTCGGTGAGGATGTCGGTGTACAGCGTGCCTGTCACGCTGACCACCACCACGGTGAGCCAGTAGACGAAGGGCACGTAGCGGGCGAGGCTCAACTGCCACCCCAGCACCGCGACGAGTACCACCGTGAAGATGAGCGCGGTCACGTTGAGACCAAAGCCCAACGTCATATTGATCCAGTCGGCGAAGCTCTCACCCACGGTGGTGCAGAGGATCTTGATGATCCAGAACCACACCGTGATCTCGGGAACCTTGCTCAGCATTGCCCGCCGGGCGTTGCCCGCCTTGGATCTCGTTGTCTCAGTCACGAAGCCCGAACGTACAGACGCCTGGCTGAAGCGACGCTGAAGAAGCCGCCAGGCCTGCCCGCGCGGAGTCGGCAACGCCAGCCACCCTACGGTTCTGCCGTTAGAAGCTCAGTGCACCATGTCGGTCGTTACCGACAGAAACTAACAGCTGTTACAATTCAGTCTTTGGCATGGAGCGGCCGTGCGGTAGCGGACAACACCAGTGAGGGGATCACCTGTGAGCGGCTCAGCACTGTTCATCGCGGTGTTTCTGGCGTGCCTGGTCGAAGCGGTCGAGGCATTGACCATCATTCTCGCCGCCGGTACCG
>JAVRPF010000786.1:0-8077 GCA_032162385.1 Mycobacterium sp. | reverse complement strand
CAACGCATCTTGCTGCACTCCCGCGACGTCGGCTGCACCTTCCCCGGCTGCACCGTGCGCGGCTACGGCACCCAGGTCCACCACATCAACGGCTGGGCCAAGCACCACGGACTGACCAACATCAACGTCGAAGTACTCGCCTGCAAGGGCCACAATCTCCTCGCCGAAGCCGGCTGGACCGTCCACATCCGCAACGGGGTCGTGGAATGGGTCCCACCACCGGAATTGGACACCGGGCAGGCCAGAGTCAACGACTACCATCACCCGGACCGCATCCTCAAACCACCAGACGACGAACTGGATGCCGGCCACCCGGGAGCCGAATCAGACCCCGACCCACCCGATGACGCCGACGCGGCCTAGTCCCCGCGGACGTCCAAGCCCTCCAGGTACCGGCGGGCCAGGTCCTGGTAGGTGGCGGGGTTGAGGTTCACCCACATCTCCGCGCCGGTCCCGGCGATCGGACCGCGCACCTTGGCCGGCGCGCCGGTGACGAACACCTCGTCGGGGATCTTCGTCCCGCCCACCACCAGCGAGTGCGCCGCGACCAGGCTGCGCCGCCCGATGACCGCACCGTCGAGCACGGTCGCGTGGTTGGCGATCACCGCCTCCTGGCCGATGTGCACGCCGTGGATCACGCAACAGTGCGCAACGGTGGCGCCGGGTCCGACGTCGGTCGGGATGCCGGGCGGTGCGTGCAGCACGCTGCCGTCCTGCACGTTGGCGCCCTCTCGGACGATGATGGGGGCGAAGTCCGCCCGCAGGACCGCGTTGAACCACACCGACGCGCCCGCCTCTACGTGCACGTCGCCGATCAGCGTGGCCGTCGGCGCGATGAAGGCAGTCGGATCGACGACCGGAGAACGTCCTTCGAATGAGAACAGCGGCATCAACTAGATATACCGCAGGTAGATGCCCCCAACATTGCGCAGTGGCACCCAAAAACTGTAACGTGTTCTAGTTAGAGACCAAGGAACGGGAGACCCACCGTGACTACCGAAACTGCAGGCATCCGCGAAATCGATACCGGCGCCCTGCCGGACCGGTTTGCGCGCGGCTGGCATTGCCTCGGCCCCGTGGCCGATTACCAGGACGGCAAGCCGCACTCCGTCGAGGCGTTCGGCACCAAGTTGGTGGTGTTCGCCGACTCGCAGGGCGAGGTCAACATCCTCGACGGTTACTGCAGGCACATGGGCGGTGACCTGTCCCAGGGCACCATCAAGGGCGACACCGTCGCCTGCCCGTTCCACGACTGGCGCTGGGGTGGGGACGGCAAGTGCAAGCTGGTGCCCTACGCCAAGCGCACGCCACGGCTGGCCCGGACCCGCTCCTGGACCACGGACGTCCGCAGCGGCCTGCTGTTCGTCTGGCACGACGTCGAGGGCAATCCGCCCCCTCCCGAGGTGCGCATCCCGGACATCCCCGAGTACGGCGGCGACGAGTGGACCGAGTGGCGGTGGAACACGATCTTGATCGAGGGCGCCAACTGCCGCGAGATCATCGACAACGTCACCGACATGGCCCACTTCTTCTACATCCACTTCGGGCTGCCCACGTTCTTCAAGAACGTGTTCGAGGGCCACATCGCCTCGCAGTACCTGCACAACGTGGGCAGGCCCGACATCAACGACATGGGCACCACATACGGCGAGGCGCACCTGGACTCCGAGGCGTCGTACTTCGGCCCGTCGTTCATGATCAACTGGCTGCACAACAACTACGGCGGCTTCAAGGCCGAGTCGATCCTGATCAACTGCCACTACCCGCTCAGCCAGGATTCGTTTGTGCTGCAATGGGGCGTCATCGTCGAGAAGCCCAAGGGCATGGACGAGAAGATGACCGAGAAGCTGTCCAGGGTGTTCACCGAGGGCGTCAGCAAGGGCTTCCTGCAGGACGTCGAGATCTGGAAGCACAAGACCCGCATCGACAACCCGCTGCTGGTCGAGGAGGACGGCGCGGTCTATCAGATGCGGCGCTGGTATCAGCAGTTCTACGTCGACGTCGCGGGTATTTCGCCGGACATGGTCGACCGCTTCGAGATCGAGGTGGACACCACGGCCGCCAACGAGAAGTGGCAGGTCGAGGTCGAGGAGAACCTCGCCCAGCAGGCCCAGGAGGCCGAGCAGAAGGAAGCCACCGAACAAGCCACGCGATGAGCGCTCGCGCGAAGAGCAGAGGGTAGAGCATGACCGCGCACGACGAGCGGACCGAAGCGCCAGACGTGGACCGGCTGGCCCGCTCGATGCTGGCGCTACACGGAGCGCACGACGACGACGATCATCCGGCAGGCCACGGCCAGGCCGGTAGATCGTGGCGCAAGGCGCCGGACTTCGCCGAGGACCCCCAACGGGCCGCGGCGGTGCGGGAGGCGACGGCGCGCGATCGCGAGCGCTATCTCACTGCCGGGCTGGCGCCCGTCGACTGCCGGTTCTGCCACGTCACCGTGGGGGTCAAGAAGCTCGGTCCCGGACACACTGCCGTGCAATGGAACTCGGAGGCGTCGCAACGTTGCGCGACGTTCACCGAGGTTCGGGCGAGCGGCGGTGACAGCAGCCGTAGCCGCGCCTGCCCACGGCTCGCCGACAGCATCAAGCACGCCATCGCCGAGGGATGCCTCGAAGAGGTCTCCACCGCGCCGCCACCCGGCGACGGTTAGAACAAGGTCAGAGGCCCTTGAACCGCTCCTTGACCGCCTCGGGCGTCAACCCGTAATCGGCCAGTGAGTACGTGTGTTTGGGCGCACGGGGACCCTGCTTGCTCTCCGCGTGACTGCGTTCCATCGCCGAACGGGCCTCGTCGGGGAAGTCGATGCCGAACTGGCGGTACACACCCTCGACCGATGCGATCGGATCCTTGACGAACTCGAAGTAGTCCAGATCGTAGAACTGCGCCGGGTCATGCTCCGCGCGCACACCGTTGAAACGCTGCAGACCCCGCGACCACGTCTCCAACGCATCCTCGCCGATCTGGGCGCCGACGAACGAGTTGGACCAGCCTTCGGTGGTGTGCTGGGCCAGCGAGCACATCGACGCCATGATGGTTTCGGCAGGGCGATGACACTGCACCACCAACGCGTCGGGATACGTGGCGAACAGCGCGTCGAGCGCAAACAGGTGGCTGGGGTTCTTCAATACCCAGCGCTTCTCGGCATCGTTGAGCCCGATCAGCTGCAGGTTCTTGCGGTGCCGCCGATATGACTTCGTCCAGTCCTGCTTGGCCAGCCACTGCGAGTAGGTGGGCAGGTGCGCCAGCGTCTCATAGGACACCGAGTGCAGCGATTGACGTAGCAGCTGCCAACACTCCTCCACCTCGTCGGCGGTCATGTAGTGCAGCCCGGTGTAGTCCGGGTTCTCGTCATGGGCCTTGGTGAACTGCGCGTCGAGTTGCGCGAATACCGGGTTCTCCGACCATGTCTCACGCGGCGGGCGGGGCTGCGGGAACTCCGCGAGCCAGAGTTGGAGGCCCTGGTGCCGAGGGTCGGCGGTGAGCAGCCGATGGATCACCGTGGTGCCGGTCCGCGGCAGGCCGGTCACGAAGATCGGCCGCTCGATCGGCACGTCGACGTGCTGCGGGTACTGCTTGAACGCAGCTTCTGAGACAAGTCGAGCCACCAACGCGTTGCGCACGAAGAACCGCTGCATCTTGCTGCCGAGCTCGGTGAGATCGGCGTCGCGCCGGTAGGACTCGAGCAGGACTGCGAGCGCCTCGCGATAGTCGTCGTCAACGCCGAAGTCGTCGAGCCCGCACGCCTTGGTGGCCGACGCATGCAGGTCGTCGACCGTGCCGACGTCCGTTCTCGTCGCCATCAGGCCTTGTACTCCCCGCAGTTGACGTCGAGTGCCTGGCCGGTGATGCCGCTGGACAGATCGCTGGCCATGAAGAGGATGGCCGAGGCCACCTCGTCCTCGGTGGGCAGGCGCTTGAGGTCGGAGTTCACGGCGGCCGCGTCGTAGATCTGCTCGACCGTGGTGTCGTACTTGCCGGCCTGATGGTTGAAGTATCCCTTCAGCGTGTCACCCCAGATGTAGCCGGGCAAAACTGAATTGACGCGAATCCCCTGCTCCCCCAACTCGGTGGCCAGCGACTGCGACATGGCCAGCAGCGCCGACTTCGCCATCTTGTACGCGCCGTACTTGGCCTGCGAGTGCCGTACCACCATCGAGTTGACGTTCACCACCGAGCCCTTGGCCTCGGCTAGCGCGGGGGTGAAGCCCTGGATCAGCCGCAGTGCGCCGAACACCGTCAGCTCGATCGCATCCCGCATGTGCTCGAAGGTCGTGTCGGCCAGCGGTCTCATCGACGGCACCCGGAAAGCGTTGTTGATCAACACGTCGACCTTGCCGTAGGCCGTGAGCGCCTCCTCGACGAGGTTGTTCACTTGCGCCTCGTCGGTGATGTCGGTGCCCACCGACACCGCGCGCCTGCCCAGGTCCGTGATCTGCTTGGCGAGGTCCTCGAGCCGCTCCACGGTGCGGGCGGCGAGCACCAGATCAGCGCCCTGTTCGGCACATCGCCGCGCCAGCGTCGTGCCGAGTGCCGGACCCACGCCGCTGATCACCACCACCTTGCCATCGAGTAGTCCGGACATGCGTCAACCCACCATCCTGTCGCCAATTTGCTTCTGACGCAGCGCAATCCGCGCCCGCCAATCGTCGTCGGAAATCTTGTTGTGCTCGTAGTGCGGCAGCGCGGCCGCCACCTTGTCGACGTCGACCAGTTCGAGGGACGGGCCGTCGGCCTCGGTCAGCTCGCGGGACACCCGCTGCCACCGGAACTGCAGGTAACCCCTACCGTGGCCGAGGGTCTCGCACCAGTTCGTCACGCCGGGGTTTTCGTCGGACACCACGATGCGGATCTTGCCGTCCGGATCAGCCTGGGCCTGAGTCCCATTCAGCGACGTCTGATGATTGATGTAGTCCAGCGAGATGTACCAGAGGCTGCCCAACTGGAAGCCCAGATAGGGCGCGTCGGTGACCGGCAGCGTGATGACGATGGCCTGTTCGGGCGTCAGGTCGAAGTGCCCCACCGACGAGTACTGGGTGGCCAGGCCGCCAGGGGTGAGCCTTGGGGCGGTGAGAGTGTTTACCGGCAGGTCGTCGTAGAACCACTTGGGGAACTGCAGCCAGGTCTTCACCCGCTGGACGAGCTGCTTTCCCGCGACGGCATAACGCTTCTCGATCAGCTGACGGGTCAACGGCGGCGGGACGGTCCCCTCGGTGTCGGTGCGCGCGATGGCGAACGTTCCGCGCTGCGCCGACCAGTCGTTGTAGACCTCGCGGATGACGAGTTGGGACGGACTGGCAGGCGTGAACCGCCATTCGAACGTGCCGTCGGCGGCGACGTCGAGCTTGCGGTCGTCGAACGCCGTTTCGCTGTCAGGCACGTTGTCGTCGGTGTACTCACCGCCGAGCAACTGGAAGCTCACATCGGTAGTAGTGCCGCGGCGGCCGGTGACCACGTATTCGTGGCCGGGCTGCACCCGCGTGCCGAAGTACATGGTGTCGGGGTTGTCCAAACCCATCTTGGTGAACGGCCCAGTGCCGCTATGCAGGAACGGGTGGTCGCGGTCATAGTCGAACGCCACACTCGTGCACCCCGCGATGCAGCCCGCAAGGTACTGCAGCCCCTCCAGCAGGTCGGCTTCCGATTCGATGAACGCAGCGGTCGAGACCAGCTGTTCGGCCTCTGCGATCGCCTCGGCCAACGGCGTTGAGAACATCGGTGTTCGCCCTTCGCGGTTCAATATTGGACCGTTGTGGTAGATATTTCGACACTGAGACTAGAACGCGTTCTAGTTCTCGTCAACGGCCGAGCCACGCACTTCGGTCCATATCTGTACCGGATGGGTACAATTCTGTAGTGCCAAGGACCGAGCCGCCGGGTCGGGCATCGCCGCCCACCGAGCGCGTGGTGGCCGTTCTCGACTTCCTGGCCCGCCACCCGCACGACCGATTCGGAGTGTCGGAGCTGGCCCGGCGGCTCGGCCTCAGCAAGCCGACCTGTCTCGGCATCGTGGGCACGTTGACCGCGGCGGACTACGTGGTACGCGACGGGCAGGACAAGACCTACCGGCTGGGGCCTGCACTCATCTCGCTCGGCCACACCGCGCAGGAGTCGATGCGGGTGAGTCCCGCCGCCCGCGAGGAGTTGCGCCGCCTGTCGTCGATCTACGGCACCACCGCAGCGCTGTCCGCGGTCGTCGACGACCGCATCACCCTGCTGGAACTCGTCGGGCCACCGGGCGCAGACGTCGGCGTCCGCGTCGGCCAGAGCTACCCGTTCGCGCCGCCCGTCGGACTCATGTTCGTGCTCTGGGACGACGAGGCGCTACGGGACTGGTTGGCCAGGGAGCCGACGATTCCGCTGCGCACCGACACCGACCGGCTGGACCGCGTGATCGCCGAGTGCCGCTCGTCGGGCTACCTCGTCGAGCGCCTCACCCCCGGCGGGCGACGGCTCTACGCGATGATGGCGGGGATGTCGAGCACGCTGCCCGACGAACTGCGCGCGCTCCTGGGCGAACTGGTCTCCGACATCGGCGAGCGTGTCTACCTGCGCGGCGATGAGTCGCTTGCGCGAAGAGCAGACCGCCGCGATGAGTCGCTTGCGCGAAAAGCAGACCGCCGCGAGGCCGCCGCTCGGCAGCGCCACGACGTCAGCGTCATCTCGGCACCGGTCTACGACCATCACCGGCGTCAGGCGATGGTGGTGTCGTTGCAGATCGGGCGTGCGCTCAGCGACGCCGAGATCACCAAGTGCGCCCGCGGTCTGATGACGGCGGCGGCCACGCTCACGGCGCAGTTGGGCGGAACCAGGGGGTAGCGCGGTCAGGGCTCCGACGCAGAGGGTGCCGTTGCCGTCGAGGACCGGACGACGAGTTCGGGGTCGAACACGACGTGCCGTCGCGGCAGCGGGTCCCCCGATACGGCGGCGAGAAGGAGTTCCGCAGCCATCGCGCCCATCTCGTAGTGCGGACGTCGCACAGACGTCAGCGGCACGGACAGCTGCTTGCCGAACGGGACGTCGTCGTAACCCACCAGAGAAATGTCGTCGGGAACCCGCACCCCGTATTGGAGCAGCGCCTGCAACAGGCCGAAGGCGATGAGGTCGATCGCCGCCACCACTGCCGTGGGGCGAGAAGAGGGCGTGAGCCCCTCGAGCCGGGTGCCGATGGAGCGCCCCCCTTCGACGCTCAGCTCGGTCGGCATGACTTCGAGGACACCACCGGGCGCCTCCGTTACCGCGGTGCGCAGTCCGACCATGCGGTCGTGGACCGGGGTCGCCGTCGAGTCGTCCCCGACGAAGGCGATGCGCCGGTGTCCGAGCTCGACGAGGTGCTGCCCCGCCAGCGTGCCTCCTGCGAGGTCGTCGACCCCCACCGAGATGTTGCCATGCCCGGTCTCGAGACGATCGATCACGACTGCGGGCATTCCACCCGCCCGGATGTCGTGCGAGCCCTGGTCGAACTCGTCGTGCGGCACGACGATCACACCGGCCACCCGCGCCTCGGCGTAGACCCGCAGGTAGGCCCGCTCCCGCTCCAGATCACGCGCGCTGTTGGCGATCAGCACGTTCCATCCCCGCGCGATCGCGTAATCCTCGACGCCGCGAGCGAGGTCGATGAACCCGGGGTTGTCGGTGTCGAGCAGAAGCATGCCGATCGTTTGGGAGTAGCCCGTCCGGAGATGCCGGGCGGCCTCGTGCCGGACATAGCCGAGCTCGGCCATCGCCTCCTCCACGGCCGTGCGCTTGGCATCGCTGACCCACTCGGGGTGGTTCAGCACGTTGGAGACGGTCCCCTGCGATACCCCGGCCCGTTCGGCAACGTCCTTCGTCGTCGCTCGCCGCGGCGTCTGACGATCCACTTGGCCGGCTCCCGGGTGCTCATCAATGTGACGCTTGACACGATTCAATGACGCATCCTAGCCTCCTCACTAGCAGTTGACACGATTCAAAACCGTCCGAATGACCTCTGGTTGCACACCCCAAGGAGATGGACCATGACGAGTTCGAACCGAGCACGCGGATTCGCCATCGCAGGCGCCCTGCTGGTCGCAGCCACCATGACCGCGTGCGG
>JAVRPF010000785.1:0-2716 GCA_032162385.1 Mycobacterium sp. | reverse complement strand
CCCATCTGCACCCCCGAATGCCCCCATTACGGCATTGCAGCCAGCCGCCAATAGATCCGACGATCACATCGCGGGAATCAGGATGCCGTAAGTCTGCGGGTAGGATTTTGGTTGCGGTCACGTCCATGTCCGCACCGATCTATCCGAACCGGCCTCAATGACGCACAGCCCCCCACCGGCGCCCGACTCGCCGTCGCCGCGGCCAGCGATCAGTTCCGGTGGCCGTCACCTCGATGCCGAGCTCTCCCCGTCACCGGTGCGGGCTCGCCCGCTGTCGCTGTTGCTGCGTTCAACGCGCCCACCGGTGTGGCTGGGCCTGGTGGTCGCCGCGTCGTTCATCGCGATGGAATCGGTTGTGGTGCTGCTACTCGAGCAGGTTGCACCCGGCAATGCGTTCGGCGTGGTGTTTCTGGTCGGGGTTCTGGTGGTTTCCACGGTGTGGGGATTCGGGCTCGCGGCGACCACGTCGGTGGCCAGTGCCCTCGCCTTCGACTTCTTCCGGAACGGGCCCGCGGACTTCACCTTGACCAAACTCGAAAACTGGTCGGTGATCGGCATCTTCCTGACCGTCGCGCTGGTGGCCAACACGCTGGCGCACCTGGCCAGGACACGCACCCTCGATGCCGAGCACAGCCGCGACGAACTTCGCAACCTGGCCGACTTGCAGGCCGCGCTGCGCCGGGTGGCCACACTCGTCGCGCGCGGGGTAGACCCGTCCGAGGTGTTCTGCGCGGTGGCCGACGAACTCGCCCGGTGTCTGGATGTGCACCACGCCACTCTGTTCCGCTTGGAGCCCGACGGCACCGGACTCCTGCTCGCAGGGCACCATGAGACCGACGGGACGAAAATGCTTGTCGGTCAGCGGCTTCCGCTCGATGGCGAGTCCGTCGCGGCGAGGGTGTTCCGCACCGGTCGCCCCGCCCGGATGGACAGCCACGAACACGACAATGCTCCGGGCCCGGCGGCCGAGTACATCCGCCGGTTGGGGATGCGGTCGGGGGTCGGGGTGCCGATCATGGTCGACGGCCGCGTGTGGGGCGCAGCCATCGTCGGCTCGGCACAACCCGATCCGCTTCCACCCGATACCGAGTCGCGCGTCGGGGACTTCGCAGATCTCGTGACCACCGCGATCGCCAACGCCGAGGCCCACGCCCAGCTCACCGCCTCGCGCGCCCGGATCGTCGCGGCCGGCGACGAGGCCAGACGCCGCTTCGAACGCGATCTGCACGACGGCGCACAGCAGCGACTGGTTTCGCTGGGACTCAAGCTGCGTTCTGCAGAGGCTTCCGTGCCACCCGACCTGGGATCGGTCCGCGAGCAACTCGCTGAGATCGTCGAGGGATTGACTGGCGTCTCCACTGACCTGCAGGAGATATCCCGGGGGATCCATCCGGCGATCCTGTCGCGCGGCGGACTCGGGCCGGCCCTCAAGACGCTCGCCCGCCGCTCCAGCGTCCCCGTCGAACTCGGCCTCGGTGTCGACCAGCGATTGCCCGAGTCCGTCGAAGTGGCCGCCTACTACCTCGTTGCCGAATCCCTGACCAACGCGGCCAAGCACGCGCAGGCAACCGAGGTCACGGTGACCGTCGACACCGACGGACCCAACCTCCGGCTGTCCATTCGAGACGACGGAATCGGAGGAGCCGACTCCGGCAAGGGGTCCGGGCTCACCGGCCTGACCGACCGCGTCGAGGCGCTCGGCGGACACCTGCAGATATCCAGTCCGACCGGAAGTGGAACGTCACTGCTCGCGACAATCCCGCTCTAACCCGTGGGCCGGCGTTGATACGCGACTCAACTCTCGAGTTGGACCACGGTTCTGTCACCGAGGATCGGTGCGATCTGCTCGCTGATTATCCGTTGATGATCGGGATGGTCACGGTATCTCTCAAAATCTGACTGAGTGGTGAACGTTCCGACGACAGCGAAGTCGTAACTCGACGGGGTGCGACCAATATCGCTGCCGCATATGTAGCTTTCGACACCGTCGAGCTTGGCGACGAAGGCGCAGAGCGCGTCGGCGGCGACAGCGGCCTTCCCGGACTGATCGGGAATCTTCCACTTGAAGGTGACTATATGGGTGAACGACATTTGCTTGACTCTCCCTCGGTGCGGTGATCGATCGACTCTTCGCCAGATCGGGGCCGATTGAAGCTGGCTGGTGTGAAGAAGGTCCCGCTAGCGGGGGGTGCTGACGGGCGCCAGCGTCAACGACCGGGCAGCCCTCACGATGCATCATAAAGACGTTCTCGTACACCATAGGGAATGTTTCTCACACCAAGCCGGGAGTTGATGTGAGCGGCAAAGCTTCCGCGAATTCTTGGGGCCCGCGTCGCTGACGTCGTGACGCCGAGCAAGTACCCCACAGCATCTTCCATCGCCGGTTGAAAAAAACCAGAGGAGTCGAAATGGGCGCGGTAATTCTTGTCGGGCGCGTGTTGTTCGGTGTGGTCTTTGTTGCCGGGGGAATCGGCCATTTCACCCATACCGCGGCGACGGCCGAGTTCGCCAGGGCCAAGGGCCTCAAACTGGCACGACCAGCCGTTCTGTTGTCGGGCGCGGTCATGACCGCTGGGGCGGCGATGATCGCATTCGGTGTGTGGGCCGACCTGGGCGCGTTGTTGTTGGTGGCCCTCCTGCTGCCGACTGCCGTTGTGATGCACGCCTATTGGCGGGAGTCGGATCCCCAGGTCAGGGCGCTGGAACAGATTCAGTT
>JAVRPF010000784.1:0-2633 GCA_032162385.1 Mycobacterium sp. | reverse complement strand
TCGGTCGAACAGGCCGAGGCGCTGAACGCGATGCTGGCCAAGCGCAACCACGAACTCGACGCGGTGCTGGAGTTCCGCGTATCCGAGGACGAGCTGTTGAAGCGACTGAAGAGCCGCGGCCGCGCCGACGACACCGAGGAAGTCATCCTCAACCGCATGAAGGTTTACCGCGACGAGACCGCACCCCTGCTGGACTACTACCAGGGTGAGCTCAAGACCGTCGACGCCATCGGTGATCCCGACGAGGTGTTCGCGCGCGCCTTGGCTGCGCTCGGCAAGTAGATGATCAGCGTGCCGGGGCTGCGCAATCGCAAGGTCGTCGCCCAGCGCAGCGCCGGTGAACTCGACGCGATGGCGGCGGCAGGCGCACTGGTCGCCGCCGCGTTGAAGGCGGTTCAGGCGGCCGCACAGCCCGGAGTCTCCACGTTGGAACTCGACGAGGTGGCCGAAGGCGTCATCCGCACAGGCGGTGGCATCCCGTCGTTCCTCGGGTACCACGGCTTCCCCGCCAGCATCTGCTCGTCGGTCAACGAGCGCGTCGTGCACGGCATCCCGTCCGCCGACGAGTTGCTGGCCTCAGGTGACCTGGTGTCCATCGACTGCGGCGCGATCTTCGACGGCTGGCACGGCGACTCGGCGTTCACGTTCGGCGTCGGCCCACTGATCCCCGCCGACGAGGCCCTTTCGGAGGCCACCCGGCTGTCCATGGAGGCAGGCATCGCCGCCATGGTGCCGGGGAACCGACTCACCGACGTGTCCCACGCCATCGAAACCGGCACGCACGCGGCCGAGCAGGCGCACGACCGCAAGTACGGGATCGTCGCAGGCTACGGCGGGCACGGCATCGGCCGTCACATGCACATGGACCCGTTTCTGCCCAATGAGGGCGCACCCGGTCGTGGGCCCTACCTGGCGTCGGGTTCGGTGCTGGCCATCGAGCCGATGCTGACGCTCGGCACCACCAAGACGAACGTGCTGGACGACGAATGGACGGTCGTCACCGCCGACGGGTCGAGGGCGGCGCACTGGGAACACACGGTGGCCGCGACCGACGACGGGCCGCGGATCCTCACGCTCTGAGGTCTTGGTCACGAGGGGGTAGCTCGCGTTGCCGCAGGCCGCGGTGATCTTCGACGGTTGATTTCGCCGCTGGATCGACTCCTACCCAGTGAAGGCGAACCCTTCGACGGCATCGCACGTGCGCCGACGGCGTGTCGTGGGGACACTGGTGGGAGACGCGCTTGGCCGTCTACCTTGGGTTCAACTGAACTTCGTGACCGTCCACAACGTGTTAACTGTCGGAGGTTTGGGGAATGGACGATCCGGAGGCCGCGATGATGCGGGTGCTGTACGACGAGCACGCCGGCGCGCTCTGGCGTTACGTCGTCCGGTTGACGGGCGACGCCGCCCGCGCCGAGGACGTCGTGCAGGAGACCCTGCTGCGTGCCTGGCGTCACCCGGAGGTCACCTCCGACGCCGAGCGGTCGGCGCGGGCGTGGTTGTTCACCGTCGCGCGCAACCTGATCATCGACGAACGCCGCAGCGCGCGGTTCCGCAACGAGACTCAGACGGGTGACGTGGAAGCGGCGGCGGACCGAGCAGGCCCCGACGAGGTCGACACCGCCCTTGACCGATTACTTCTGGGCACGGCGATGAGTCAACTGTCGGAGGATCACCGCGCGGTGATCCTGCGTGCGTATTACCAGGGCTGGAGTGTGGCGCAGGTCGCCGCCGATCTACAGATCGCCGAGGGCACGGTGAAGTCGCGACTGCACGACGCGGTGCGCGCCCTTCGCCTCAACTTGCAGGAAGTGGGGGTGTCACGGTGACACAGTCTGGAGAATTCCGAGGCTTGGAAGCGGTGGACGGCCACCGCTACGGGACGTGGGACGCGGCATACGTGCTGGGTTCGCTGTCGAGCGCCGAGCGCCGCGAGTACGAGGCGCACCTCGAGACGTGCGACCGGTGCCGGGCGGCGGTCGCAGAGCTCAGCGGCATGCCAGCACTGCTGGCGATGCTCGATGCGGATGACGTCCGCGGGCTGGAAGTAGAGCAACCCCTTCCGCCGCTGCGACCCGAGGTGTTGGAGTCCGTGCTGGACAAGGTGCGTTGGCGCAGGCGACGGTCGCGGTTGCTGACGTCTGTCGCCGTCGGGCTGGCCGCCGCGCTGCTCGCCGTCGGACTGGTGGTCGCCGTGCGCCCCGGCATCGTGGGCCTGCAGAGCGGCACGGAACAGACGACGGCGCAGCAATTGCCGATGGACAAGCTGGTGCCGACCCCGTTCAGCGCCAGCATCTCGTTGAGCAGCTTCGCCTGGGGCACCCGCATCGACATGGCGTGCACGTACGGCCAATGGTCGAGCGGCGAAGTTCCTCCGCCGAGCAACCTCGGCATGGTGGTCGTCGGCCGTGACGGGAGTCACACTCAGATCGCGACGTGGCTCGGAATGTCCGGCGCCACCGCGCTGCCCAGCGGAAACACGCCGGTTCCCAAGTCGGAAATCGCTGCCGTGCAATTGGTTTCGACTGACAACGGGAAGGTTTTACTCGAACGTAAGCTGTGAGTTCGCACCTGCGGTGAACCCCAGTGCCACGCGAGTCGTGTCACATACAGGGATTCAGAGGCAGGTGAGC
>JAVRPF010000783.1:0-9936 GCA_032162385.1 Mycobacterium sp. | reverse complement strand
ATCGCCTCGGGCACCTCGGCCACCGACGACATCAAGCTCGTCGTGATGCTGCAGGAGTTGTTCCGGCACTGTAAGCCCCTGGGGGCGTGGGGAGATGGAGCCGCAGTGTTGGAGGCGGCGGGCATCGACCGGGCCGCCCCAGGCATCCTCGTCGGCGACGGCTCCGACAAGGCGTTCAGCTCGGACCTCGTCGCCGCGCTGGGTCTGCACCGGGTGTGGGAACGCGCCGGCGCCGTGATGGCGTCGGCGGTCGCACCGTCGAAGCCCGCGCCCAAGAAGAAGACCGGGGCCGCCCGACGGCCCAGGAGCAAATGACTTCACGAAGGGAGACTTCACGATGAAAGCAGTCACCTGGCACGGCAGGCGGGACGTCCGCGTCGACACCGTGCCCGATCCGCGGATCGAACAACCCACCGATGCCATCATCGAGGTCACGTCCACCAACATTTGTGGATCGGACCTGCATCTCTACGAGGTGCTCGGTGCGTTCATGAATCCGGGGGACGTGCTCGGGCACGAACCCATGGGCATCGTCCGCGAGGTCGGCAAGGGAGTCACTTCCCTCGCGGTCGGCGACCGGGTGGTGATTCCGTTCCAAATCTCCTGCGGCAGTTGCTACATGTGCGATCAGCAGCTCTACACCCAGTGCGAGACCACCCAGGTCCGCGACCAGGGGATGGGGGCGGCACTGTTCGGCTACACCGAGCTCTACGGGAGCGTTCCTGGCGGACAGGCCCAGTATCTGCGGGTGCCTCAGGCGCAGTTCACCCACATCAAGGTGCCCGATGGTCCACCGGATTCGCGATTCGTGTACCTGTCCGACGTGCTGCCGACGGCATGGCAGGCCGTCGTGTACGCCGACGTGCCCGATGGCGGGTCGGTGACCGTTCTTGGCCTCGGGCCCATCGGCGACATGGCCGCACGCATCGCGAGCCACCTTGGCCACCGGGTCATCGCCGTCGACCTCGTTCCCGAGCGGCTTGCTCGAGCGCAGGCGCGGGGAATCGAGACGATCGATGTCTCCCAGCTGGATTCGTCGCTGGGTGACGTGGTGCGCGAGATGACCGACGGGCGCGGGACCGACTCCGTGATCGACGCAGTCGGCATGGAGGCACATGGTTCGCCGGTCGCCAGGGCCGCTCAGCAGTTGACCGGCCTGCTACCGGACGCCATCGCCAAGCCTCTCATGCAAAAGGCGGGAGTGGACCGGCTCGACGCCCTCTACAGCGCGATCGACGTCGTGCGGCGTGGCGGCACGATCTCCCTGATTGGGGTGTACGGCGGGATGGCGGATCCCATGCCGATGCTGACCCTCTTCGACAAGCAGGTCCAACTGCGGATGGGCCAGGCCAACGTCAAGAAATGGGTCGACGACATCATGCCGCTGCTCACGGATGCCGACCCGCTGGGCGTCGACACGTTCGCCACCCACACTCTGCCCCTCTCAGACGCGCCACATGCCTACGAGATCTTCCAGAAGAAGAGCGACGGTGCGGTCAAGATCGTGCTGAAACCCTGATCACGCGGGTGTGACGAATTGCCCCGTCGGGACCGATTCGTAGCTGCCTGTCGTCTGAAAGATGACTCGGCGCGCTATCTCTCCTGCATGGTCGGCGAACCGTCCGTAGAACCTGCCAAGCAGCACGATGTCGATCGCGACGCCAGGGCCGTGGGACCACCGCGGACTCGACACCACCCTGAACAGGTACCGGTGCAAATCCTCCATCGCTTGGTCGTCATCGCGGACGCGGTGGGCCTGCGCGCAATCCCCCGCCAGCGCCGCTGCTCGACTGCGTTCGGCCAGGACGACCGCGATTTCTCCCATCTGCCGGAAGCATTCGCGGAGTTCGCCGGGCACCACGGGTTCGGGATCACGACGCAGACAGACCCTGGCGACGTGGGCCGCGAGCGCGCCCATCCGTTCCGCGTCCGCGGCGATCTGGATGGCGGTGACCGTGGCTCGCAGGTCGCCGGCCACCGGCGCCTGCCGCGCCAGGATGCTGACCGCACGGCGCTCGACGGCGGTGTTCAGGAGTTTGAGATGGTCGGCTTCGACCAGCACCTGCCCGGCGGCTTCGGCGTCGACGTCGAGCAGGGCGGTAGTTGCGCGTCCTGCGGCGCGGCCCGTCAGTTCGCACATCGTCCCGACATCAGCGCGAAGCAGCTCCAATTGGCGGTGAAAGTCCCTGCGCATGTCGACTCCTGCCGGTGGCCCGTTTTGGCGCGCAATACCCGCCGGACAACCTGGCGAAACCCGCAACCGGGCAGCTCACAGAAGCGACCGCGCGTGACCGATCGCACCGTGGGTCATTTCGACGACCTCGGCTTCCGAAGGTTTGACCGCCGTCGCGCCGGGCATGCATTGGATGCGGGGACAGATCCCCGTGAGCACACGGATTCGCCACGGACACGAGAGGGACGACCATGACCGATAAGAACAGCGGACCTGCAGAGGGCGTCAAGGGCGCCGTCGAAGACGTCAAGGGCAAGGCCAAGGAGGCCGTCGGCACTGTGACCGGCCGCAATGACCTTACCGAGGAAGGCAAGGCCCAACAGGACAAGGCCGAGGCCCAGCGCGATGTCGCCAAGAAGGAAGCCCAGGCCGACGCGGCCCGTGGCGGCGCCAAGGCAGCTGAGAAGCGCCAGGAGGCTCAGCAGAACTGACCGTCTGACGACGGACGACGAAGGACCCAGCGGATCGCTGGGTCCTTCAGTCGTTCAAGGGATTAGACCCCCTTTTGCCGGGGTATGAAGCTCGCTGACGTTGACGAGAGATCACAGCCCGGAAAGGTCGACATGACAAGCGCCTACGCGGATCTGCCCGGTGAACTGACCGCCCCGGAGGGGGTCTACGCCCCTCAGCACGACTCCAAGCTTCTGACCGAGGTCCTGCATAGCACGGGCCTCGCGCGCAGTGGCCGCGTCGTCGATCTCTGCACGGGAAGTGGGGTGGCCGCGATCAGTGCGGCCGTGCAAGGCGCCGAGGACGTCATGGCCTTCGACGTATCGGCAGAGGCAGTGCGCTGCGCCAGGCACAACGCGTTCACCGCGGGTGTCGACGTCGACGTTCGCCTCGGGACATGGTTGTTGGCAATCGAATTCGGCCCATTCGACCTGGTGGTCTGCAACCCGCCGTACGTCCCGCAGCCGCCCGGCGGAGACGTCGAGGTGATTCCAGCCCAGGCCGGCCCAGCAACGGCATTCAACGCCGGAGTCGACGGCCGGCAGATCCTGGATCCGTTGTGCGCGGTGGCGCCGGATCTGCTCACCGACGACGGCACGCTGCTGATCGTGCATTCGGAGTTCTCGGACGTCGACGCGTCCCTTGCCGTCCTGCGGCGGGCCGGATTGAAGGCGTCTGTCATTGCCCGCCAATGGGTTCCGTTCGGACCGGTCCTCACCGCCCGCGCGGGTTGGCTGCAACGCCAGGGTCTTCTGGAGCAAGGCAGGCGGGTGGAGGAACTGGTGGTCATTCGGGCGGACGTGCCGTGACGGGCAAGTCACCGCGCGTCGTGCGGATCGTGCCCAACGGTCCGGTGATGGTCGAGGGTCCGGTCCGCATCGAGGCGCCCGACGGTAGCGTCGTCGAGTCCGAGCGGTTCATGGTCGCGATCTGCACCTGCCGACGAAGCAAGAACTATCCGTTGTGCGACACCAGTCACCGACGGCGCAAGCGCGCCGACGACTCAGCGGAAGAGATGCCGCCGCAGTGACGACTCGCCTGCCGTCCAACTGGCCATCAAGTGGTCGGCCAGGCGGCTCTCCACGACGTCGAACGCCCTGATCCCGAATACCACGTCTGCTTCCAGATGCGGCTCGCGCGCAACCAGGTCACCGACGACGTCGGTCCGCACCACCTGCTCGTGCACGGCGTCGGCTTCGACGTGCTCGCGGTAGAACCGGATGCACGGTTCGGGCGCGTTCATCCGGGTCAGCGCGTCGACAAGTCGGCGAGAGCCCGGCGAGGAAGTGATCTCGGTCGCGGCGAAGTGGCCGACCGCGGCGCCTCGCAGGTCGCGATGCAAGCCGAACAGCGACATCAGGTTGACCGCTGCCAGCGCCTCCGCGGGAACGTCGTTGATGTAGTGCAGATATGACGCATCCAGTCCCGCGGCCGTCATCAGATCCGCATACAATTTCTGATGCGACCCGTCAGCGCTGCCGCCGCCGAACTCGTCGAACTCGACGGCGACGAACGCGGCCTTGGCCGTGCCGGACAACCGCGGTATCGCCCACGCGTGGGGGTCGCCCTCCTTGAGGTGGTACGGCGACCGGTGCACGAAGTACTCGCGCATCTGATCCCAGGTACCGCTGTCCCGAAGGTGGTGGGACGGCCCCGTCCCGTTCAACGGCTCGACCGACAGGTCCGCCATCTCATCGGCTGCCGACGTGCCGGGCACGATGTCTCCGACGTCGTCCCTGACCGCGGCCAGGAACGCCTCCTCGAGGCGGCCGCGCAGTTGCAACAGGCCCGGATCCCACTCCCAGCGGGGATCCACGCCGGCGAAACCGCGGTAGTGCAGCTCGTAGCAGACGGCGAGCGCCAGCTGCAGATCTCGCCCGTCGGGGTCAGAGTCGCCGACCGGCGCCTCTACCGGGGCGTAGCGGCGCTGCGGAGGTCGGCAAGCCAGATGTTCGATTACGGCAGCGGACAACGGCCCGGTCGCCTCGGGCAGGGCTGGTTCGGAATGCGCGGCAGCGTGTGTCACGAATTTCTAATACCCGCGAAGCCGGCGCCGAAACGGCGTCACGGCTGGTCATCGACTCAGGTTGGACGATATTCAACGCCTTTTGCAGCAAGCTCGGTTTTCGAATAGCTAGCCGCGGGAACATGCGTCCACCGGACGGCGTTGTCCCTACGCGAGCACGCGGACCGACACGCAGACCGAGAGGACACCAATGGCCACTACGGACTACGACGCACCCCGCAAGACCGAATCCGACGACGTCGCCGAGGAGTCCCTCGAGGCGCTCGCGGGCCGGCACAACGACGCCGCGGTTGGCGTGATCGACGTCGACGACGGAGACGCGTTCGACGCGTTCGAACTCCCCGGTGCCGATCTCTCAGGCGAAGAACTGACCGTTCGGGTGATTCCCAAGCAACCCGACGAGTTCACCTGCTCATCTTGCTTCCTGGTGTATCACCGCAATCGGCTGACGATGCAGACGAACGGCGAGCTCATCTGCTCTGACTGCGCCTGAGCCCAAGTGCGTGTCCCGCTCGGGCCGCCGAGCTGGCCGCGCGGCTCACGCCGGCACAGCCGGTTCGGGAGGCGAGGTCACAGTGACCACGGTCCCCTGGCCGATCTTCGACTCGATGGCCATTGCACCGCCCATCGAGTCGAACCTGGCCTGAAGCGATGCCAGCCCGATGTGCCCCTCTGCGACGCGCTGCTCGACGATCGACGGCTCGAAACCCGCCCCGTCGTCGGCGACGGTGAGCACGATGCGGTCGTTGTCGCGGAACAGCCGGATGGTGACCGCGGTCGCGCCCGCATGCTTGTTGATGTTCGCGAGCAGCTCGCGCGCCGCCCGGTAGAGCAGCGCCTGCGAGGCGGGCCTGCCGACGTCTTCGAGTTCGGCATCGATGATGAAGTCGCCACGGATCTCGGACTGGCGCAGCAGTTCCCGCACCCCGGGCGCAAGTCCGAGCTGGGCGAGCACCTGCGGGTGCAACGCCGTCACCGTCGAGCGCAGCCCCGCCGCCGTGTCGTTGAGCGCCGCGTAGACCATGTCCAGGGCGGGATCAGGGGTGCGTTCGCGCACCTCGTCGAGCTCGAGGCGCGCGGCCAGCAGAGTCTGCAGCGGGCCGTCGTGCAGGTGCTCGGCGAGGTCACGGTTGGTCCGTTCGTCGGCCTGCATCGACTCGGCCACCAGTCTGCGGCGCACATCGAGCAGTGCCCTCACCCGGGACGCGCGACGGGTCAGTACGAGACACAGGGCCGTGGTGGCGGCCGCCAGCCACAACAGGAAACCGAACTGCAGGTACACCACGTCGGGCAGGCCGATGTGATCGTCGCGTTTTGAGTAGATGATCCACGCCCCGAGATAGCAGGCGGCGGTGCCGATGCCGAGGACGCCGGTCAAGACCGGTCGGTCGCCGAACGCGACCGAGAGGGGCAGCAGGAAGAACACGGGCAGCAGCGCCGCCGTCGCACCGCCCGACACGACGCACAGCGAGACGACCGCCAGCACGTCCACGCCGGTGGACAGCCACCCGCCCCAGGACGGCACCGGCCCGCGAAAGACGGCCACCGCCCACAGCACGGCGACCACCGCGTACGCACCGAGGATCGCCGTGTACACGCCGGGCAGCCAGCTGTCGACCTCCCACAACCAGACCAGGAAGCCCATCAGCGCGATCAAGGGCAGACGCAGCAGCGCCGAGACTCGAACCGGTTCGGCGGCGAAGTAGTCGACGATGCGCCGGGTATCGCGAACCACCGCTATTCCAACAGCCCGCGACGCATCGCTTCTGCGACGGCGGCGCCGCGATCCCCGACCCCGAGCTTC
This sequence comes from Mycobacterium sp., assembly GCA_032162385.1. GTDB lineage: Bacteria > Actinomycetota > Actinomycetes > Mycobacteriales > Mycobacteriaceae > Mycobacterium. The sequence goes on along the minus strand of JAVRPF010000783.1, from coordinate 3,423 downwards.
TCGTAGAGCCGCTGGACGTGGGTCTTCACCGTGGACGGCGCCAGGAACAGCTGTTTGGCCATCGCCGGGATGGTGTGGCCGCTGGCGATGAGGCCGAGCACCTCCCGCTCGCGACTGCTGAGCGTCGGGGTGTCCGAGTCGTTTCGCCGTTGGATCTCGCCGACCAGCCCGGCCGCGAGATTGGGGGCAACCACGTCGCGGCCCTTCGCGCAGTTCAACACCGCCTCAACGAGTTCGGCTCGACTGGACTCCTTGGAGATGAAGCCCACGGCCCCCTCCTGCAACGCGCTGTAGACGATCGCCGACTCGTCGTGCGCGGAGATCAGCAGCACCCGCGTCGGCAGTTCGTCGCGGCGCACCGCGGCGGCTACCTGGGCGCCGTCCAAACCCGGCATCCGGTAGTCGAGCAGAGCGACCTGCGGCGAGTGCGTGCGGATGAGCTCCAAGGCGATCAGACCGTCGTCGGCCTCGGCGACCACGTCGATCGATCCGCTGGACGTGAGTGCGCGGACCACGCCATCGCGGAAGAGCGGGTGATCGTCACCCACCACCACGCGCACCTTCTCGCCGCCTGCCGACCCGGTCACGCGGTCAGCTTCGCACAACACCGTCGTCCGTTCCCCCGATTGGGGACACCACGGCACACGCCGCCCTGCGCGGTGCGCGACGGCGCGCGACCGCCGAGCTGACGGGTGTCATATCGTGGCGGTCATGGACTTCTCGATGTCGGCCAAGGCGCAGGACCATCACAAGCGGCTCACCGAGTTCATGACGGAGTTCGTGTTCCCTGCCGAGGCCGAGTACCACCGCTACCGCGAGGAAGCGGGACCCAAGGACCACACGGTCCCGCCGGTCGTCGAGGAGTTGAAGCTCAAGGCCAAGGACAGGGGGCTGTGGAATCTCTTCCTGCCGTCGCTCTCGGGACTGAGCAATCTGGAGTACGCGCCGCTGGCCGAGCTGTCGGGCTGGAGCATGGAGATCGCGCCCGAGGTGCTCAACTGCGCCGCACCCGATACGGGCAACATGGAGACCCTGCACCTGTTCGCCGACGAGGAGCAGAGCAAGCAGTGGCTGGAGCCGCTGCTCGACGGGCAGTTCCGTAGCGGTTTCGCGATGACCGAGCCCGCGGTGGCCTCCAGCGACGCCCGCAACATCCAGACGTCGATCGTCCGTGACGGCTCCGATTACGTGATCAACGGACGCAAGTGGTGGACCACCGGCGCAGCCGACCCGCGCTGCAAGATCCTGATCGTGATGGGCCGGACCAATCCCGACGCGGCCAGCCATCAGCAGCAGTCGATGGTGCTGGTCCCGACCGACACCCCTGGGGTGAACATCCTTCGGTCCACGCCCGTGTTCGGCTGGCAGGATCAGCACGGGCACTGCGAGATCGTGTTCGACAACGTGCGGGTGCCCACCACCAACCTGCTCGGCGAGGAGGGTTCCGGCTTCGCGATCGCGCAGGCACGGTTGGGGCCCGGCCGGATCCACCACTGCATGCGGGCGCTCGGTGCGGCCGAGCGGGCGCTGGCGTTGATGGTCGACCGGGTGCAGAAGCGGGTGGCGTTCGGCAAGCCGCTGTCCGAGCAGGGCGTGGTGCGCGAGTCGATCGCCAAGTCACGCAACGAGCTCGATCAGGCTCGGCTGCTGTGCGAAAAGGCCGCCTGGACCATCGACCAGCACGGCAACCGCGAGGCGCACGTGCTGGTGTCGCAGATCAAGTCGGTGGCTCCGCTGGTGGCGTGCGCCGTCATCGACCGCGCCATCCAGGTGCACGGCGCGGCCGGCATCAGCGATGACTTCCCGTTGGCCAGGCTGTACAGCTGGCACCGCGCCATGCGGTTGTTCGACGGGCCCGACGAGGTCCACATGCGCACCATCGCCCGCGCCGAACTCGGCCGCGAGAAGACCGCGTTCGCCGCGGCGGTGACCGCGTAGTGGCGGGCGACGATCTGTCGGGGGCATGGAACTTTCGTGACGTCGCGGAGCAGACCGGGATCCGGCCGGGACGGTTCTACCGGTCCAGCGAGCTGAGCCGGCTCGACGACGGCGGCCGGGAGGCCATGCGGCGGCTCGGTATCACCGATGTCGCGGACCTGCGGTCGTTGCGCGAGGTGGAGCGGCGCGGATCGGGACTGGTGCCCGACGGCGTCGAGGTTCACCTGTTGCCGTTCCACGAGCTCTCCAACCAGAGTCCCAAGGGCGCGGAGGCGCCGCACGAGTACGCGTTCGAGCGGATGATGACCGAGGCTCCGGACGACGAGTCCGGCGAAGGTCCAGCCATCGCGGCCGGGCGCTTCATGACCGAGGAGTACCGCCGCTTCCCCACGCTGGCCGGTGCGCATCTCGCTGTGCGCCAGGTCATTTCGATGCTGGCCGATGAGCGGCCCGTCATCACGCACTGCTTCGCGGGCAAGGACAGGACCGGGTTCACCGTCGCGGTGGTGCTCGAGGCCGCCGGCGTTCCCCGCGACGCGATCCTGGCCGACTTCCTGCGGAGCAACGAGGCGGTGCCGCAACTCCGGGACCGCATCCTCGAGTCGATCCGCAATCGAGCCGGTGAGAACACCACCGACGAGATCATCACGTTCGCCGAGGCGCGGCTCACCGAAGAGGTGCTGGGCGTGCGCGAGGACTACTTGTCCGCGGCGCGGCAGACCATCGACGAGAAGTACGGATCGCTGCCGAATTACCTTGATGCGCTTGGTGTGACGGGCGACCAGGTGTCTCGGCTGCGGGCCAGCCTGCTGGCTTGATTGGTGGCGCTGGTGTGACTGGCGCGTTTCCGACAGCCCATCGACTTGCCCGCCTCTGAGCGAATTGGTGGCAGTGTCGGACCTGCGTGCCATCGTCTCGACATGGACGACTCTCGAATCTTGCGCGGAATTGAGTTGCGATACGCGCTCACCATGTATCTGGCCCAGCACGGACCGTGCAGCATCGCGACCCTGATCGCTGCGCTCACCTATCAGGGCTTCGTTATCGCGGGGAACCCGGCGAAGACCGTTTCCGACGCGTTGCGGTGGGAGATGGCCCACTGCAGGGTTTGTCGGCGGGGTCGCGGAACATACGCGCCATTCGAGATGGCACGGTCAACCGAGTATCGAATCCATCAACGGGTGAGAGCACTTCGCGCACAAGCCGACCGAATTCGCTCAGAGGCGGGCACTTCGATAGACGCCCGGGAACCGCTCTAGAGCAAGCAGTCGGCTAGACCCCGCACCCTCGGCCACCCAGAGCCCTTGGCCACCCAGCCCAGCACGCCCAATTCGCTCAGAGGCGGGCACTTCGCCTAGTGCTTCTTCGCCGCGTCAGTCGCGCGGCACCTCGACGTCGGACATCAGCACGCGCACCCCACCGGTGGACAACCTACCCAAGGCTTCGAAGAACGCGCCGGCCGCGGGCGTCGTGACCGCAAGGCAG
>JAVRPF010000782.1:0-3540 GCA_032162385.1 Mycobacterium sp. | reverse complement strand
TGCAGGGTGGCATTCCCGGACAGACGAGAGATTGCGGCGTGGAAATCGGTGAGCTGATCGACGGCTTCGCTGCCCGGGTTCAGCTGCGACTCGCGTTCGACGATCTGCTCGAGTTCGGCGATCACCTTGGGGCTGCGATCCTTCGCCAACTGCTCGACCATCGGCACCTCAAGGGTCACCCGCGCGTCGTAGACGTCCTTGACCGTGACGCCCTCGTATTCCAAGATCAGGCCCGCGTAGCGGGCCAGCGTCTCACGACGTGGGCGAGTGACGCGCGCGCCGCCCCGTACCCCGCGTTGCACCTGGATCAGCGACTCCGACTCGAGCACCCGGAACGCTTCACGCAGCGTCGGCCGGGACACCCCGAAACGCTCCATCAGCTCTGACTCCGGCGGCAGCATGGTGCCTTCGGTGATCTCGCCGCGGATGAACATCCGCCGCAGCACCGTGGCCACCCGATCGGCCATCTTCGGCTCCCGAAGACTGGTGACCTCCATTGCAACCTCCACAGTTACGCGAATATGCGAATTAACTAATCATTTAGCAGGTTATCCGAATCGGCGGCTCGAGCCGGGAATTGGCGACCGCCAGTTAGCAACGTCACCTTTAGTACCCCATTGCCCGTCCCATGAGGTCCTTCATGATCTCGGTGGTGCCGGCGTAAAGCCGTTGCACGCGGGAATCGCGCCACAGCCTGGCCACTTCGTACTCGTTGATGTAGCCGTAGCCGCCGTACATCTGCAGGCAGCGGTCGATGATCTCCCACTGGACCTCCGAGGTCCACCACTTCAAGCCTGCAGCGTCCTGATCGCTCAACGTGCCGTCGTTGACCGAGAGCACGCACTGATCAAGGTATGTCTGGGCGGCATCGAGTTTGGTCTGCATCTCGGCGAGAAAGTGCCGGTTGACCTGGAACTTGCCGATCGGCTGACCAAACGCGGTGCGCTCGAGCGCGTATGCCTTGGTCAGGTCCAGCGCTCGACGAGCGGCGGGCAGCGCGTAACAGGCCACGCCGACCCGCTCGCTGGGCAGGTTGGAGACCAGATGGTAGAAGCCGCGGTTGAGCTCCCCGACGAGGTTCTCCTTGGGCACCTTGACGTCCTCGAAGAACAATTCGGCGGTGTCGGCGGAGTATTGGCCGATCTTGTCGAGCTTGCGGCCGCGGGTGAAGCCCTCCGTGCCGTCCTCGATCATCAGCAGGCTGATGCCCTTGTGACGGGCTTCGGTGTCGGTCTTCACGGCGGTTAGCACGAGTTTCGATAGCAACCCGTTGCTGATGAAGGTCTTCTGGCCGTTGACTACCCAGTGGTCGCCCTCGTCGCGCGCGGTGGTCTTGATACCCGCCAGGTCGGATCCCGCTGCGGGCTCGGACATGGCGATCGAGCCGATCAGTTCGCCTCTGACGAAGCCGGGCAGCCAGCGTTCCTTCTGCTCCTCGGTGGTGAGGTTCTGCAGGTACGGCATCAGGATGTCGTTCTGCACGCCGAGGCCGATGCCCACCGAGCCGGTCATGAACATCTCCTCGGAGATGATCTGGTTGAACCGGAAGTCCTTGACGCCCAATCCGCCGTACTTCTCGTCGAATTCCCAGCCGATCAGGCCGTGCTCACCCGCGGCCAGCCAGGCCTCGCGGCTCACCTTGCCGTCGCGTTCCCATTTCTCGACGTTCGGCACGCACTCGCGCTCGAAGAACGACCGTGCGGTGGCGCGAAACTCGTCGTGGATCTCGTCGAAGATGTTGCGGCGCATGGATTCCCTTCCTAATTTGCCAAGGTGACGAGCGCGGGCAGCGCGTGGCCGGGGGAGTCGTCCTGGAAGAGCCGGTCTGCGAGCAGTGTCTCGAGTTGCTGGTAGGAGCCGAACAGCGAGTCGATCTGAAAGCCGCGGGTCACGTACCGGTGCAGGTCGTGCTCCATCGTCAGTCCGATGGCGCCGCATACCTGCATGGTCGCGTCGGATATTGCCCGATGGGCTCGCCCGGCTGCGGCCTTGGCGGCCAGTGCGGAGAGTTCGCCACCATGACGCCACGTCTCGGCCAGCAGTGCGCGTGCGCCTTCCAGACCGGCCGACGCATCGGCGAGTAAGTGCCGTGGCGACTGGAACGAGCCGATGGGGGAACCGAATTGGATGCGCGCGCTGACGTGCTCGACGGCGATGCGCAACGCTTCGTCGGCCAGTGCGACGAGTTCGGTGGCCAGTGCCCGGTGTCCCGCAGCGATGGCGAGGTCCCACTCTGTGGAGGCGTCGACCAGGTCGCCGGTCATCGGGCCGCTCACCTGTGTCCAATATGCCGACGGGTCGAAGGTATCCAACCGCTCGCCGTCGAGCCGGTCGGCATCGACGATGCCCAACGACACGGTGCGCGCCGGGGTCGATACCGGCACGACGAGTCGACCGGTGTCTGGTAGCGGTCCGAGCAGGATTCCGGTGACGCGTTCGCCACCGGACCCGGGCGCGTAGCCGGCGGCGAGGCCGGGCAAGACGATGCCGTCGACGGGGCCATCCAGCACCGAAGCAAGTTCGGCCAGCATGACCTTGTCGAGGGAGTCCGAATTGAGCAACGAACGGCCCTGGGCGCGGAACAGCAACTCGCAGGCCGCAATCGGATACTCGGTCTCGATGTCTGACCACCCGAGTTCTTCCAGCGGCGGCCCAATCGCCACGTGCTCGCCCGCGTTCTTGGCGGCCGCCTCGTCGAAAAGCCGGAAGACGGCCTCCTCGATCATCGGCCACGATTCGTCGGGTGCGCTCATTTGCGTTCCTTGGGAAGTCCGAGGATGTGGTCGGCGATGATGCCGCGCTGCACCTCGGCGCTACCGCCCATGATCGTCGCGGCCCGCGTGTACCACCACTTCGCCCGTGCGGCGTTGAGTTCCTTGGCGCCATCGGTACGTGGGCTGGATGTCGCCGGGGCGGCTCCCGCCATCATCCATTCCCGACGGACGTCGAGGATCAGGTCGTTGATTTCCTTCTCGGCTCTGGCGAACAGCAACTTGTCGACACTGCTCTCCGGGCCGACCATGCGGCCATCGGCCAGTGCCCGCACCGTGGTCGCGCCGCGGGCCTGCGCGGCCACCACTGCGACGTACAACCGTGCGAAGCGTTCGCGGTTGGCCGCTGATGCGCCATGGGTGACCATCTCGGCGCGCAGCCTGCCCAGTTCGGTCAGCGCCGTGGTGGTCACCGCGTAGCCGTACATGCCGCGCTCGTACTGCATCAGGTACATCACCACGCCCCAGCCGCCGCCGACGTCGCCGATCAGCCGGTCGTGCGGCACCCGGACGTCGTCGAAGAACACCTCGGCCAGTTCACGACGACCGCTGGCCAGAGTGATCGGGCGGACGGTGACGCCGGGGGTGTCGGCGTCGATGAGAAGCGTACTGAGCCCCCGGTGACGGCTTTCTGGCGTCCCAGTGCGGGCCAGCACCATGAACCGGGTGGCCGTCGGACCCTGGCTGGTCCAGATCTTCTGCCCGTTGACCACGAAGCCACCTGCGCCGTCGTCAGTGGCCCGGCACCGCAGCCCGGCCAGATCGCTGC
>JAVRPF010000781.1:0-2857 GCA_032162385.1 Mycobacterium sp. | reverse complement strand
GGCGGGATCGGCACGCTCGAGGAGTTCTTCGAGGCCTGGACGGCCGGATATCTCGGCATGCACGACAAGCCGCTGGTGATGCTCGACCCGATCGGCCACTACGACGGCTTGTTGGCGTGGCTGCGCGCGCTCGCCAAGACGGGCTACGTCGGGCCGGGCGCGCTGGATCGGCTCGTCGTGGTCGACGACGTCGATGCGGCGCTGACCGCCTGTGCTCCCACCGGGTGACGCCCGTCACCTGCGGACACCGTGCCCATTAGGGTTGTGCGCCATGAGCGACGAGAAATCGGGGATCCGTAGCAGCGTCGGCCTGCTCGACATCGCGCCCCGACTGCCGGGCCTGCTGATGGACGCGCCGGCCATCCTGCGCGGTGTGATCACCGGATTCGGGGCCCGCCCGTCGGCCAAGACGTCCATCGGCAAGGTGTTCCAGGAGCGGGCCGTCCGCTACGGCGGCAAGGTCTTCATCAAGATCGGCGACGAGCAACTGACCTACCGCGAGTCCAACGAGACGGTGAACCGGTATGCCGCGGTGCTAGCTGCGAAGGGCGTCGGGCACGGCGACGTGGTCGGTGTCATGCTCCGCAACTCGCCGCAGTCGGTGCTGCTCATGCTCGCCGTGGTGAAGTGCGGGGCTGTCGCCGGGATGCTCAACTACCACCAGCGCGGCACGGTGCTGGCGCACAGCATCGGTCTGCTCAGCGCGAGGGCCGTGGTGGCCGAGACCGATTTCATCGTGCCGATTACCGAGAGCGGCGCCGACACCAATGGGTTGATGACGGTCGACGAGTTGCAGCGGCTCGCTGCCACCGCGCCGATCACCAATCCCGTGGCCACCTCCGCGGTGCTGGCCAAGGACAAGGCCTTCTACGTCTTCACCTCGGGCACCACCGGGATGCCGAAGGCCAGCGTGATGACGCACTACCGCTGGCTGCGGGCTCTGGCCGGCTTCGGCGGCCTCGGCATGCGATTGACCAGCAACGACACGCTGTACTGCTGCCTGCCGCTGTACCACAACAACGCGCTGACGGTCGCGGTGTCCGCGGTGCTCAACGGCGGCGCAACGCTGGCGCTGGGCAAGTCGTTCTCGGCGTCGCGGTTCTGGGACGACATCATCCGATACGACGCGACGGCCTTCGTCTACATCGGCGAGATCTGCGCCTACCTGCTCAACCAACCGCCCAAGCCGACCGACCGCCAGCACCACGTCCGGGTCATCGCGGGCAACGGGTTGCGCCCGGCCATCTGGGACGAGTTCACCCAGCGGTTCGGTATCGAGCGGGTCTGCGAGTTCTACGCCGCCAGCGAGGGCAACACCGCCTTCCTCAACGTGTTCAACCTCGACAAGACGACGGGCATCTGCCCCTCGCCCGTCGCGTTCGTCGAATACGACGGCGAGACCGGCGACCCGCTGCGCGACGACGCCGGCCGCGTCCGCAAGGTCAAGACCGGACAGCCGGGCCTGCTGCTGAGCAAGGTCAGCAGCTTCCAGCCTTTCGACGGCTACACCGACCCGAAGGCAAGCGAGAAGAAACTCGTTCGCAACGCCTTCAAGGACGGCGACGTGTGGTTCAACACCGGGGACCTGATGCGCTCGCAGGGCTTCGGGCACGCCACGTTCACCGACCGCCTCGGCGACACGTTCCGGTGGAAGGGCGAGAACGTCGCCACCACCGAGGTCGAAGCCGCGGTGTCGACGGACCCGCAGGTGGAGGAGTGCACGGTGTTCGGCGTCGAGGTGCCGGGCGCGGGCGGGCGCGCGGGGATGGTCGCCATCCAGCTCAAGGAGGGCAAGGAGTTCGACGGCAAGACGCTCGCGACGGCCGCCTACGAGCACCTGCCCGCCTACGCGGTGCCGCTCTTCGTGCGGCTCGTCGAGAGTCTCGCGCACACGTCGACGTTCAAGAGTCAGAAGGTCGACCTGCGCAAGCAGGGCTACGGCGGTGGCGACAGGGTGGACGACCCGCTGTACGTGCTGGCCGGCCGCGACGAGGGTTACGTGCCGTTCTACGGGGAGTATCCCGCCGAGGTCGCGGACGGTAAGAAGCCGAAGTAGCGGTTTCGGCGTGTTCAGTTGCGCTTAGCGCGACGGAGCACGCCGAAATCGCACGCCCGTAGCCTGGAAGAGTGCAGTCCACGTTCTGCGGCCGACCGGTGGCCTGCGACCGCGCCATGATCATGGCGATCGTGAACCGGACGCCGGACTCGTTCTACGACCGCGGCGCGACGTTCTCCGACGAGGCGGCCAAGGCCGCCGCCCATCGGGTGATCGAGGACGGCGCCGACGTGGTCGACGTCGGCGGCGTCAAAGCCGGCCCCGGTAGCGACGTCGATGCCGACCAGGAGACCGCCCGCGTCGTGCCGTTCATCGAATGGCTCCGCAGCACCTTTCCCGACCAGCTGATCAGCGTCGACACCTGGCGCGCCTCGGTGGCCAAACAGGCCTGCGCGGCCGGCGCCGACCTGATCAACGACACCTGGGCCGGGGCCGATCCGGGGTTGGCCGACGTCGCCGCCGAGTTCGGGGCGGGCCTGGTGTGCTCGCACACGGGTGGCGCGACGCCGCGGACCAGACCGTTTCGGGTCAATTACGGGGTTACCGAGCGGGGTGTGGTCGACGACGTGATCGCCGAAGTCACCGCGGCGGCCGAACGCGCGGTTGCTGCGGGCGTCGCGCGTGACGCCGTCTTAATCGATCCAACCCACGATTTTGGTAAGAACACTCACCACGGTCTTAGTTTGTTGCGCCACGTAAAAGACCTTGTAAACACTGGATGGCCCGTCCTGATGGCTCTCAGCAACAAGGATTTCGTCGGGGAAACTCTGGGTGTGGGGTTGACCGAACGCCTGGAGGGCA
>JAVRPF010000780.1:0-2657 GCA_032162385.1 Mycobacterium sp. | reverse complement strand
CAGATCATCAATGTCGGCTCCGACGCGCACAAGTCGGCCACGCTGCGACTCGACGACATGCACCTGCGCCGCAACAAGTGGACGAGGCTGGGATCCTATGCGCAGTCCAAGCTCGCGGTGATGTTGTGGGGGCTCGAGCTGGACCGCAGGCTGCGCGCCGCCGGATCCGCGATCGTCACCCAACTCACCCACCCGGGGTGGGTGGCCTCGAACCTGTCGAATCTCTCGGACTCGCCGCTGATGTCATTGGCGCACAAAGCCCACAAGGTCGTGGCCGACCGGCTCGCCAACGACATCGACGAAGGTGCGGCGCCCACCTTGTACTGCATCAGCGAACCGGTGCCGCCGGGCAGCTTCGTCGGCGCCAGCGGCAGGTTGGGCTTGCGCGGCGACCCGGCGCTGATCGGTCGGACACCGCTCGCGTCCGACTACGACGCGGCCGCCCGGCTGGTGGCTTTCGCCGAAGAACAGACCGGCACCGAACTATGCGTGTAGCCGCCAGGTACGTTGCCCGTCATGGGTGAACTCGACAACTCGGTTGCCGTCATCACCGGCGCGGCGCGCGGCCAGGGTCGCAGCCACGCCGTGGCGCTTGCCGAACAGGGCGCCGACATCATCGCGGTGGACATCTGCGCCGACATCGACGCGATTCCCTACCCGCTGGGGACCAAATCGGATCTCGAGGAGACCGCACGGCTGGTCCGGGCCGCCGGCCGCAAGGCGGTGCCGGTCATCGCCGACGTACGCGACCTGACCCAGTTGGAGGCTGCGGTGCAGAGCGGGATCGACGATCTCGGCGAGGTGGATATCGTCACCGCCAACGCCGGGGTGGTGGCGATCGGCGACCCCGAAACCCATTCCGAGCCGGTGTTCAACTCGATCGTCGACACCAACCTCAAGGGGGTTTGGCACACGCTGCTGGCGACGGTGCCGTCGATCATCCGCAAGGGCCGGGGCGGTTCGATCGTTCTGGTCAGCTCGTCGCAAGGCCTGACCGGGCGGGGAGGCGACGGCAGCGCCGCGATGTTCGCCTACGCCGCGTCAAAGCACGGCGTGGTCGGGTTGATGCGCTCTGCGGCCAATGCCTATGCGCCACACAAGATTCGGGTCAACTCGGTACATCCGAGCGGCGTCTCGACCCCGATGATCCTCAACGACTTCGTGGTGAACCGGATGCTGGAGAATCCCAACCCGGCGGTCTCCCAGATGCTGTTGCCCGGCGTGCCGCTGGTGGAGGCGCAGGACGTCACCGAGGCCGTGCTGTGGCTGGTCGGTCCCCGCGCGCGCTACGTGACGGGCGTGTCGATACCCGTCGACGCCGGACACGTCGTGATGTAGGTGCGCCGCAGTAACTAGCCGCGGACGACCTTGCCAGCCTTGATGCAGGACGCGCAGACGCTGAGGCGCTGCCTGTTGCCGCCGGGACGAGCCACGACGTGCACAGTCTGGACGTTCGGGTCCCAGCGTCGGCTGGTGCGCCGGTGGGAGTGCGACACCGACTTGCCAAAGCCGGGGCCTTTCCCGCAGATTTCGCACACAGCGGCCATCGTTCAAGCTCCTCAAATGTTCAGGGGTCCGGCACTCGGCCGGGACGGCCCAGGATAACCCGGGCCAGCCCAGGATACCGACTGTGGTGGGCAACCACCAAAACGATCAACAACTGACTCCTCGGCTTGATCTGATGCTGTCGCCCGCGCTGGTTAGGCTCAATAGGCCGGTTACCTGCCGGCCGGCGGCTGGCCTTGATGAGGTTCCGAGGAGGTGGGTCACAGTGGGCGGTTCGGATCGTCTGCTCGACGCGCCGGCCCTGCGGGACTGGGCGCACACCGCCGTCAGCGACCTGATCACTCACATCGACGAGATCAACCGCCTCAATGTGTTCCCCGTCGCCGACTCCGATACCGGTGCGAACATGCTGTTCACGATGCGTTCCGCGCTGGCAGAGGCCAACGTGGGGATCGGCGCCGACGGCGGCCCGAGATGCGTGGCCCGGGTCGCCTCCGCCCTGTCGGTCGGTGCGCTCAACGGCGCCCGTGGCAACTCCGGCGTGATCCTGTCGCAGATCCTGCGCGGCATTGCCGACGTCACCGCGCCCGCAGCCGCGGACTGCGGCGGTGAACTGCCGCACCTGGACGCGGCGCTGCTCGGAGCGGCGCTGCGGCGCGGCGTCGAGCTGGTGATCACCTCGATGGGCGGGCAGGAAGTCTCGGGGACCATCGTCTCGGTACTGCGGGCAGCCGCCGACGCCGTCGACGAGTGCGCGACCGACGGACTGGCCGCGGCGATCACCGCAGCCGGCGACGCGGCGGTCGTCGCGCTGGAAAAAACCCCCGAGCAGCTGGATGTGCTTGCTGACGCCGGTGCCGTGGACGCCGGCGGCCGGGGCTTGCTGGTCCTGCTGGATGCGCTGGGCTCGACGGTCAGCGGACATGCGCCCGCCCGCACCGTCTATGAGCTCTCACCGCGCGCACAACCGGCGGCGGGCGCTCCCGAACGGCCGGCGCCACAGTTCGAGGTGATGTACGGGCTGGATGGCTGCGATGCCGCGGCCGCGGAGCTGCTGCGGCAGGGGCTCGAGGAGCTGGGCGAATCGGTGGCCATCGCCGCCGCGCGGTCCGACAGCTACTCCGTGCACGTCCACACCGACGACGCCGGCG
>JAVRPF010000779.1:0-4371 GCA_032162385.1 Mycobacterium sp. | reverse complement strand
GCCACCCGCATCGTCACCTGGTTCCGCAACGGGCCCACCCCCAAGGTGACCGCGAATCACCGCGGCGGGCGCCGCTCCAACGTGCCCATCGCGCGGGATCCCGGCGACCGGGCCCTGACCTTCGACTTCGCCAGCCTGGACCCCGAGGACGTCGTCGACCTCGACGTCGAGTGGCCGGCCGCCGAGCTGATCGATACCACGATCATCGACACCCCCGGCACCTCGTCGCTGTCCCGCGACGTTTCCGAGCGCACCCTGCGACTCCTGGTCCCCGACGATGGCGTGCCGCGCGTCGACGCGGTGGTGTTCCTGCTGCGCACGCTGAACGCGGCAGACATCGCGCTGCTCAAGCAGATCGGCACCCTCGTCGGCGGCTCGGCCGGTGCGCTCGGCGTCATCGGAGTGGCGTCGCGGGCCGACGAGATCGGCGCGGGCCGGATCGACGCGATGCTGTCGGCCAAGGACGTCGCCACCAGATTCACCGCCGAGATGGACAAGACCGGCATCTGCCAGGCCGTCGTCCCGGTGTCGGGCCTGCTGGCGCTGACCGCGCGCACGTTGCGGCAGAGCGAGTTCGTCGCGCTGGAGAAACTGGCCGGCGTCGACGCGACCGAGCTGGCCAAGGCGATGCTGTCGGTCGACCGTTTCGTCCGGGAGGACAGCGAACTGCCCGTCGACGCGGCCACCCGCACCGCGCTGTTGGACCGGTTCGGCATGTTCGGCATCAGGATCTCGATCGCGGTGCTGCGGGCGGGCATCAGTGACTCGGTGGCCCTGGCCGACGAGCTGCTGGAACGCAGCGGCCTGATCGCCCTGCGCGACGTGATCGACCAGCAGTTCGCGCAGCGCTCCGACCTGCTCAAGGCGCATACTGCGCTGCTGTCGCTGCGCCGCTTCGTCGAGGCCAACCCGATCTACGCCACCCCCTACATCCTGGCCGACATCGATCCGCTGCTGGCTGACACCCACGCGTTCGAGGAGTTGCGGCTGCTGAGCCAGTTACGTTCGCGGGCAACGACGTTGAACGACGACGAGATTGCCTCGCTGCGGCGCGTGATCGGCGGCTCCGGTACCGACGCGGCCAGCCGGCTCGGCCTGCAACCCGACGCGCCCTACGACGGGCCGCGGGCGGCCTTCGCGGCGGCGCAGCGCTGGCGGCGCCGGGCAGATCATCCGCTCAACGATCCGTTCACCACGCGTGCGTGCCGGGCCGCGGTGCGCAGCGCGGAGGCAATGGTGGCCGATTATGCCGCCCGCGGTCGCTGAAATCGGCTAACGCTTCGGGTCCGTTCGACGACATACCGGACATGCGTGATTGCGTGGGGCTGTCGGTCGGTGCGACGAATCTGGTCGCCGCCCGCGCCGACGGCGGCGCGACCGTCCGGCAGGCGGCCGTGACCTGGCGTGGCACCGTCCTGACCGGCTTCGTCGAGCGATTCGGCGACCCGGTGCCGATCGTCGCCGCGGACGGTTCGGCGCACGTCGCCGACCGTCTGGTGGTGGAGGCGCTGGCCCACCTCACTCGCGCTCAGGGCCGCGCCGATTCGACCTGTGTGGCGGTGCCCGCGCACTGGGGAGCGCCCCTCGTCGAGAGGATGCGCGCGCTGCTGCCCGACGCGACGGTGACGTCTGACGCCGTCGCCGCACTGACGGCGCTGCGCACCCATCCCGGGTTGCCCGCCCGCGGTGTCGTCGCGCTTTGCGACTTCGGGGCCACCGGCACGACCATCACCCTCGCCGACGCCGGGGCGGACTTCCGCGCCATCGGCGAGGCCGTCCGCTACGACGACTTCTCCGGCGACTTGGTCGACCGCGCCCTGCTGACCCACCTGCTCGCCGGTCTCGACGTCGACCCGTCGAGCACGTCGGCGGTCGCGTCGCTCACCGCATTCCGGGAAGGTGTCCGAAACGCCAAGGAGCGGTTGTCGTTTCAGGCCGCCACCGGACTGCCTGGGCCCCGGCCGGGTACGACGGTGCGGCTCACCCGCGCGGAGCTGGAGTCCTTGGTGCGCGAGCCGTTGGACGGCGTGCTCGCCGCATTCGACGACACGCTGCGGCGCAACGGCGCCTGGCGCGCGGACCTGGCCGCCGTCGCGACGGTCGGTGGTGGGGCACGTATGCCCCTTGTCACGCAACGCCTTTCCGAAGCACTCCGGATGCCGGTGACCACCACGGCCCACGCCCAGACCGCCGCGGCGATGGGCGCGGCCCTGCTGGGCGGCCGCGAGCCCGAACCCGCGACCCGGATCGCAGCGGCGCCGCGGATCGGGGTGGTGCCGGCCGCTGTCGTGCCGCAGATCGAGCAACCCGTCGTCGCGTCGATGGCGTGGTCGCAGTCCCCCGTTGAGGTTGACCTGGAAGGGGACTCGTTCGACGACACTGGCTGGGCCCGGCCTGAGGTGGTGTTCGATCACGCCATCCAGGAGGCGGACGCGCAGCCACCCCTGCCTTGGTATCAACGGCCCGCGCTGATCTTCGCGGCGGCCGCCTGCGCTGCCGTGGTTGCCGCCGTCGGTCTGGTGGTCACCACGGACACCAAGTCCGCGAACGCCGCCTCGCCGATGCCGACCGTCAGCGTGACGTCGACGATGTCCGACGCGCAGGTTCCGGCGGCCGCCGCTGGCTCTGACACCGTCGCGCCGCCCGTCGTCACGGAGACGGTCATCGCGGCGGGCCATCCGAACGTGGTCCGCTACACCCAGGCGCCACCCGCCCGGCGGGCCCCGGCACCGCAGGCCCCCGCGCCGGCGCCGCAGGATCCGCCGCCCGCGCCGGTGACGACGACGCCAACCACCACGCCAACCACAACGCCAACCACAACGCCAACCACAACGACGACCGCGCCGCCGACCTCGACGTCCACGCCGACCTCGACTTCGACTTCGACCACGACTTCAACGTCGACTTCGACCAGCCCGCCGCCACCGCCTCCTGTGGAGCCGCCTCCTGTGGAGCCGCCCCCTTTGGAGCCGCCGCCGGCGAGCCCCTAGGTCGCGACGGGCATCGACCACACGCGCCACGTGACGAAACGCGGAATTCGCTCGTAGGTGGGCACTTCCAGCACCGCCCGATCCAGAGACTGCTGGTGCCGCTGTTTCGCAAGCGACACCCCTAGGGCGCGGCCGCCCCGGACGTCGGCGACTGGGTGACCGTCTGAGTCTCCGTCCGCGTCTCGGTGACGGTGCTGATGCTCGTGCTGGTGCTGGGAGTCGTGGTGGTGGTCGTGGACGCCGTCGTCGTGCTGGACGGATCCGTGGTGGTCGTCGTTTCGGTGGGCGTCTCGCTCGACCTCTCGGTCTGGGTCTCGGTCGCCGGAGGTGCCACCGCGTCGGAGGTGGTGGTCGGCGAAGTCGAGGACGTCGTGGTGACGGTGTTAGAGGTCGACGAGTCGTCGGCCATCACCTTGATGATCCCGTAGATGGCGAGGGCCAGGACGATCACGGCGACGGCGCCGACCGCGACCATTGCCGCGGGCTTCTGGTGCCAGGGCGTCTTGGGTGGCGGTTCGGGCGCGGCCGGCTGACCGTAGCTGGCGTAGCCGCTCTGGTCGCCGTAGTTGGCGTAGGCGGTCGGTTCGTCGTCCGAGTAGTAGTTCGGATCGTCAGGAGGTCGCGCCATGGGAACCGATGGTAGAGCCCCGGTTACGGTCTCGGGTACAACGTGCGGGTCTCGTTCAATCGTGGCCGGCTCCGGCTGGTGGACGGCCCGTCGTAGGTCGTGCGGGTCGGTCGCGTGGCCGGGGCGTCAGTGGTCGGGGATTCAGTGGTCGAGGTGTCCGGGCTCGAGGTGGTCGTCTGGTCGCCCGGGTTGATGTCCGTGGTCACCGGCGGACTGGTGCTGGTGACGGTCTCGGTCGTGGTGGTCGCTGACGACGAGCTGATCCTGCTCGACCCAGTCGGCTCGTCGATGAAATACTGCGGCGCCTGATCGGGTGCGTCGTCCCGCGCGACGTACGAAACCAGAAGGAACAGGATGCCGATGACGGCCAGTCCGGCGACGCTGGCGCCGACCACGGTGGACGTGCGCTCGTGCCACGGCCTCTCCTGAGGGTCGTCGTCGCGGTCACCGGTCACGGGGACTGATAGTAGCCGCGGCCGGCGCGGCCGGGCCTGGTCAGCCGAACCGGCCGACGACCTCGGCGAACGACTCCAAATGGTCGAGATCCGACATGTCGAGCACCTGGATGTACACCCGCTGCACCCCGGCTTCGGCGAACGGGCTCAACCGGTCGACGATCTCCTCGGGCGTGCCGACCAAGGGTGAGTTGCTGCGCAGTTCGTCCACCTCGCGCCCGATGGCGTCCGCGCGGCGGGCGATCTCCGACTCGTCGCGCCCGGCGCACACCACGAACGCCGCCGAATAGGTGAGCGA
>JAVRPF010000778.1:0-4586 GCA_032162385.1 Mycobacterium sp. | reverse complement strand
TGGTGCCGTTGGTGGGGTGACCCCACCAACGGAACACCGCAGGTTCGTTCAGAGCCGGTCCATTGCCCGGCTCATGGCGGCCCGTTCCATGAAGTCGTATCGCCGCGGCGGATAGACCCGCGGAATGCGCCGCTCATCGTCGGAGCCGCTGGCGGCCTCGGCGGTGGTGAAGAGCCGCCCGATCGCCGTCCACCACCGGGTACCAGTGGTGCGCGGTGTCGGCGACACCGCGGCGGTCGCAAACATCACCTCCTGCTCGGTGACCAGAACCGGCGCGGACCCCTCGACCGCCGCGCCGGTTCCGCTCACGTTCTCGGTTGGCGCGTGCGGCGCCAGCACCCCTTCAGTCATTGCCTTCTCCTTGCCCCTGTTGCCGCCGGATCCTCCGTCCGGCCGGATAGGGAGAATGTATTTTGACGTCGGCGCATAATCGCGAGTAGTCCACTACTCGAATGTCCGGCCACTGCTCCTATGCTCGAAGCTGACATGACGAGGGCCCGCGACGACGACGCCTGCCCTGGCGCGCTGCAGGTGCACCAGGCGGCCGACGGCGCGCTGGCCCGGATGCGGCTGCCCGGCGGCATGATCACGGCCGACCAACTGCTCGCACTCGCCGTCGCCGCGACGCGGTTCGGCTCGCCCGCGATGGAACTCACCTCCCGCGGCAACATCCAGATTCGCGGCATCACCGATCCGGCTGCGCTGGCCGACGCGATGGCGGCCGCGGGCCTGTTGCCCTCGTCCAGTCACGAACGGGTGCGCAACATCGTCGCCTCCCCACTGACCGGCCGATCCGGCGGCAACGCCGACGTCCGGGACCTGGTGCGGGACCTCGACGCCGCGATCCAGGCCCGTCCCGCCCTTTCCCGCCTGCCGGGCCGCTTCTGGTTCGGTGTCGACGACGGCCGCGGTGACGTTTCCGGGTCCGGTGCCGACGTCGGAGCCCACCTGCTCAGCGCCGACCGGGCCGCCCTGCTGGTGGCGGGCGTAGACACCGGTGTCCGGCTACCGTCGGTCGACGTGGTCGCCACCCTCGTCGCCGTCGCCGAGAACTTCGTCGATGTTCGCGGATGTGCGTGGCGGACCACCGAACTCGCGGACATCGAGTCGCTGCTCACCGGACTGACCAGGTCCGCCGAGCCCGGAGCCACGTGGCCGCCGGTGCTGCGGCCCCCAGTCGGCTGGATCGACCAGGACGACCGCCGCGTGACCCTCGGCGCCGCGATGCCCCTCGGCGTGCTCGAGGCCCGCACCGCCGAGTATCTCGCCGCCATCGAAGCGCCACTGGTGATCACGCCGTGGCGGTCGGTGCTGGTATGCGACCTCGACGAGGGCGTGGCCGACGTCGCGCTTCGCGTGCTGGCGCCCCTCGGGCTGGTGTTCGACGCGGATTCGCCGTGGCTGTCGGTCAGCGCCTGCACGGGCAGCCCGGGGTGCGAGCACGCGATCGCCGACGTCCGGACGGATGCCGCCGCGGCCGTCGCCAATCCTGACTCCGTGCCCGCCGGTACCCACCGGCACTTCGTTGGTTGCGAACGGGCGTGCGGCAGCCCACTCTTGGGCCAGGTTCTGGTGGCGACCGAGGACGGTTACCGGCCACGTCACCCGTAGGGTGATCGGGTGCTCGACTACATCCGCGACGCCGCCGAGATCTATCGGCAATCGTTCGCCACGATCCGCGCCGAGGCGGATCTGGCGCGCTTCCCGGACGACGTCGCCCGGGTCGTGGTTCGGCTGATCCACACCTGTGGTCAGGTCGACGTCACCGAACACGTGGCCTACACCGACGACGTCGTCGCCACTGCCCACGCCGCGCTGGGTGCGGGTGCCCCCGTGCTGTGCGACTCCTCGATGGTGGCCTCGGGCATCACCCGATCCCGGTTGCCCGCAGGCAACGAGGTGGTGCCGCTCGTCGCCGATCCCGGCGCCGCCGACCTCGCCGCCCGGCTGGGCTGCACACGGTCGGCCGCCGGGGTCGACCTGTGGGCCGAACGCCTCGGCGGAGCGGTTCTGGCCATCGGCAATGCGCCGACCGCGCTGTTCCGCCTGCTGGAACTACTGGACGACGGCGCCCCGGCGCCCGCTGCCGTGCTGGGCGGCCCGGTGGGGTTCGTCGGATCGGCACAGTCCAAGCAGGAGCTGATCGACCGGCCACGCGAGATGTCCTACTTGGTGGTGACGGGCAGGCGCGGGGGCAGCGCGATGGCCGCGGCCGCCGAGAACGCGATCGCGAGCGAACGCGAATGACATCCCAAGGGACACCGCGCGGCACGCTCTGGGGCGTCGGGCTTGGCCCTGGTGACCCGGAGTTGGTCACGGTCAAGGCCGCGCGCGTGATCGGCGAGGCCGACGTGGTGGCTTATCACAGCGCCCGGCACGGACGCAGCATTGCCCGAACCATCGCCGAGCCCTACCTGCGGCCGGGCCAGGTCGAGGAGCATTTCGTCTACCCGGTGACCACTGAGACAACCGACCATCCTGGCGGCTACTCGGGTGCGATGGAGGACTTCTACCGCGAGGCGGCCGACCGCATCGCCGTGCACCTCGACGCCGGCCGCAACGTCGCCCTGCTGGCCGAGGGCGATCCCCTGTTCTACAGCTCCTACATGCATATGCACACGCGGCTGACTTCTCGGTTCGACGCCGTCATCGTGCCAGGGGTGACGTCCGTCAGCGCGGCCTCGGCGGCCACCGGGACGCCGCTGGTGCAGGGCGACGAGGTGCTGACGATCCTGCCGGGCACGCTGCCACCCGACGAACTGCGGCGCAGGCTCGCCGACACCGACGCGGCGGTGGTGCTCAAGCTCGGTCGCTCGTATCCCGCTGTGCGGGAGGCGCTGTCCGCTGCCGGGCGATTGGACCAGGCGTTGTACGTGGAGCGTGCCAGCACCGCGTCGCAGAAGGTCCTCCCGGCCGCCGACGTCGACGAGGCCTCGGTGCCCTACTTCTCGTTGGCGATGCTGCCGGGGATGTCGCCCAGCCAGGAGCCGGTCGCCGGCGTTGCCGTGGTGGGGCTCGGTCCCGGTGACGTCGAGTGGATGACGCCGCAGTCGCGCCGCGAACTTGCCGCCGCCACCGACCTCATCGGCTACGGCCCGTACCTCGACCGGGTCGGCACCCGGGACGGCCAGACTCGCCACCCGAGCGACAACACCGACGAGGCGGCCCGCGCGCGGCTGGCATGCGCCCTCGCCGAGCAGGGCCACGCGGTCGCGGTGGTGTCGTCGGGCGACCCCGGCGTCTTCGCCATGGCGACCGCGGTGCTGGAGGAGGCCAAGCAGTGGCCGGGCGTCGACGTGCGGGTGATCCCCGCGATGACCGCAGCGCAGGCCGTCGCGAGCCGGGTCGGCGCGCCGCTGGGCCACGACTACGCGGTGATCTCGCTGTCCGACCGACTCAAGCCGTGGGACGTCATCGCCGCGCGGCTCGCCGCGGCGGCCGCCGCCGACCTGGTGCTGGCCATCTACAACCCGGCGTCGAAGACCCGCACCTGGCAGGTCGGCACCATGCGCGACCTGCTGCTCGAACACCGCGACGCCGGCACGCCGGTGGTGATCGGCCGCGACGTGGCGGGCCCCGGCGAGCGGGTCGAGGTGGTACGACTGGCCGAACTCGACCCCGTCCGGGTGGACATGCGCTGCCTGCTCATCGTCGGGTCGTCCCAAACCCAGTGGTATGGCGATCGCGTCTTCACCCCGCGCCGCTATCCGACGTGACATTTTTGACAGTTTTTGTCACGCGGGGTTAATGTCCGCCCGTGGTCCCCGCCGTGCCGATACCGCGTCACCCCACCGATGTCGCCGCCGGGTGGTTGGAAACCGTGCTCGACGCCGAAGTACGAGCCGTTGACATCGTCCCGATCGGTACCGGCCAGACCGGCGCCACCTACCGGTTGACGGTGACCTACGCGAGCGACGCAGCAGGCCTGCCCGCCACATTCGCGGTCAAACTGTCGTCGCAGGATGACGCGGTCCGGGAGCGGGTCGCTCTCGGCTACCGCTCCGAACACGCCTTTTACACCGGTGTCGTCGACGTGGTCCGGGTGCCGCTCCCCAAGCACTACCACTGCGAGATCTCCTCCGAAGGTGGCGATTTCGTGCTGCTCCTGGCCGACATGGCCCCTGGCAACGCAGATCACGCTGGAACGACTGGGTGCGCGCATGAGCGCCGACGATCGCGACACGGCAACCGCGGCGATGTCGATGGTCACGCCCTGGCTGCTGGCCGACCGCCAACGGTTCTCGTTGATGCACGGCGACTATCGCCTCGACAACATGCTGTTCGATCCCGATCGCACCACCGTCACCGTCGTCGACTGGCAGACGTTGGGCGCGGGCCTGCCTGCGCGCGACCTGGCGTATTTCACCGGCACTAGTCTGCTGCCCGACGTGCGCCGTCTGGCCGACGAGGACCCGGTCGCCACCTACCATGCGGAGTTGTCCGGTTATGGCATCGACGATTACGACCGCGACACGTGCTGGCGGGACTACCGGGTCGGCATGTTGCAGGTGCCCCTGATCACCGTGCTGGGATGTGCATTCGCCATCTCGACCGAACGCGGCGACGACATGATGCTGGTGATGCTG
>JAVRPF010000777.1:0-3279 GCA_032162385.1 Mycobacterium sp. | reverse complement strand
GATAACGGCGTTAAGTAACATCGGCTCGGATGTCCGCACTCAAGGGAGAGTCGATGAGCAGCACGGTCAGCTACGAGCTGAATGAGTCGGTTGCGACGATCACGCTGGACGACGGCAAGGTCAACGTTCTCTCGCCGGCGATGCAGCAGAACATCGACGACGCGTTGGACCGGGCCGAGATGGCTGCGGGGGACGGCGAGGTGAAGGCCATCGTGCTGGCCGGCAACTCGCGGGTACTGAGCGCCGGATTCGACCTGAGCGTGTTCAACTCCGGTGACCCCGCCGCCGCGCTGGGCATGCTGGCGGGCGGTTTCGAGCTGTCGATCCGGTTGCTGACCTTCCCGGTGCCGGTGATCATCGCGGCCACCGGCCCGGCGATCGCCATGGGGTCGTTCATGCTGCTCAGCGGCGACCACCGGGTGGGTTCGCCGAAGACCCGCTGCCAGGCCAACGAGGTGGCGATCGGGATGGTGTTGCCGATCTCGGCCATCGAGATCATGCGGATGCGGTTGACGCGCGCGGCTTTTCAGCGGGCTGTCTCGATGGCGGCGACGTTCGCCGGCGACTCGGCGGTCGCGGCCGGATGGCTCGACGAGATCGTCGAGATCGAGAACGTCCTGCCGAGAGCCCAACAGGTGGCGGCCGAAGCCGCCGCCACACTGCACGTGAAGGCGCACCGGGCCAGCAAGTCGAAGGCCCGCGACGGCGCCCTCAAGGCGATCCGCGCCGGAATCGACGGGCTGCCAGCGGAGTTCAGCAGCGGCGGCTAGGCAGGTTCAGAGCGGCGAGGTGCCGGGAGCCAATTCGCAAAATGCGGCGTTGGCGAGCTCGATGGCGTCGGTGGGTGTGCCCATGAACTCGAAGTGCATCCAATCCCGCTCGGGCCCCTGATAGTCACCACTCCACGCGAAACCGTATCGATGCCAGACCCGGGCGACGTGCCTCGGGAGATCGTGGCGGTTGCCCATCGTGAAGGGGTTGTCGCGGCTGTTGATGTCGACGTCTACCGCCCAGGAGTGGTGGAACGCCGTATCGGAGACCGCGATCGGGTGGCGGTCGCAACCGCCGCGTTCGTCGGGTTTGAGCAGGTAGTTGCCGCCGTCTTCGCGCTCGGTCCAGTCGATGAGCGTGCAGATGAGGGTGGCGAGGGCAGTGCGGACCGCGACGTGGGAGTAGTCGTCTAGGGCGATGAACATGATTCGATCGTGGCCCCCGGCATCGACGAAGGCGCGCGTAGTCGACTACCCGACTCTCGGCGGTTCCGACGGTAGCCGGTCAGCGCAATATGAACGCCTCAACCAGGCGTCGCGTCAGACGGCGTGCCGATGCGAGTCCGGATCGGGATGCTCGGCCTGCCAGCGTCGCTCGATGCGGTTGACCCTCCGGTGCTCCAGAGCGATCAGACCGCCGCCCGCCGTAACCGCCGCACCGCTCACCAACGCCAACGGAAGCACCCACTCCGTGTTTCCGTACGCGGCGGAGGCGACGATGCCGACCAGGCCGATAATTCCTACTGCGATCAGGACCAGGCCCGGAAACCACAGCGTGTCGATCATCGATTCGCCGGCATGCGGTTGCGTGGTACGGGAGTGATCCACGGGATCGTGATGCGCGCCCTTCATCGCATCTCCTCTCAACGTTGAGATACCTCGACGGTAGTCCTGTGCTGGGCGCACTACCAGGACTTTTGTTACTTCGACGCCGTGACCAGATCCTCCAGCTCGCCCAGCACCCGTTCCAGTTCGGCGACCAGCCAGGTGGAATTGCGGGTTTTGTAGACGGCCAACAGTGACCGGTAGTACCAGAGGTGCTCCTGCGGATCGTTCACGCTGAACCGCTTCCACAGCTCGGACCCGTGCACGCGGTAGTCACGCAGGATGGCGCGGGCGTTGTCGAGCTTGTCGCAGAGCGACACCAGAATGGTGGCCTCGGACGCGTAGCCGAGGTGGTCGACGTAGTCCTGCTTGCGTTTCTTCCACGGCGGCTTCGGGACCACGTCGGTGTCACTGCACTCGGCGACGATCTTCGCGACGTCGTCGCCGAACCTCTCCCTGATCGCGGCCAACGTCGGCGGACCGCCCTGGTCCTCGACCGCGTCGTGCAGCAGTCCCGCGATGGCCTGGGTTTCCGTGCCACCGCCCTCGATGACCAGGCTGGCCACCGACAGCAGATGACCGACGTACGGGATGTCGCCACCCTTGCGTGTCTGCGTGCGATGAAGATCGGAAGCGAGCTTCAGCGCCTCGTCGAACCGTTCGGACAGCTTGGGTGTGCTGGTCTGTTCTGGCATCGGCATCCCCGTCCCTCGCCCTCACTGTCGCACAGGGCTATGACAGTTCGACCTCCCGTTGGGCAAAGGCCGTCACCGATGTCGGACGGGCGTCCTAGGGTGGCCACTGATGGCCTTGCATCTGCACCGCGCCGAGCGAACGGATCTGTTGGCCGACGGCCTCGGTGCCCTTCTTTCGCAACCGCTCGATGACCCGTTCGCCGCGGAGTTGGTCCTGGTTCCCGCGCGCGGCGTCGAGCGGTGGTTGAGCCAGCGGCTGTCACACGTCGTGGGTCGCGGCAGTGGGGCCGACGGGGTGTGCGCAGGCGTCGAGTTCAGGAATCCCCGCTCCATGATCGCCGAGATCACCGGTACCACCGACGACGACCCGTGGGCGCCTGACGCCATGGTCTGGCCGCTGCTGGAGGTGATCGACGAGAGCCTCGACCAGGACTGGTGCAAGACCCTGGCCAGACACCTGGGCCGCTTCGAGACCAGCGACGAGGAAAGGGAGCTGCGGCTGGGGCGGCGCTACGCCGTTGCCCGCCGCATCGCAGGCCTGTTCGCGTCCTACGCCAGCCAACGCCCGCAACTGCTCGTCGACTGGCTGGACGGCAACAGCGCCGACCTGCCCGACGACCTCGCCTGGCAACCGCCGCTGTGGCGGGCGCTGACCGGCCGCGTACCGGCCGATCCGCCGCACGTACGGCAGCAGAAGACCGTTGCGCGCCTTCGGGAAACGGCGATGGACCTGCCGCCGCGAGTCTCGTTGTTCGGCCACACCCGGTTGCCCCGCACCGAGATCGAGTTGATCGGGTCGCTCGCCACCCACCACGACCTGCACCTGTGGCTGCCGCATCCCAGCGACGACCTGTGGCGAGCGCTCGTCGACCTGCACGAGGCGATCCCCCGCCGCGACGACACCAGCCACCGCGCGGTGGGCCATCCTCTGCTGGCCACCCTCGGCAGGGATCTGCGCGAGCTGCAGCGCAGCCTGCCCGCCGACGTCG
>JAVRPF010000776.1:0-8797 GCA_032162385.1 Mycobacterium sp. | reverse complement strand
CCACTCAGCAGATCCTGGACGATGCGCTGGGCACCGAAGCCCAGAGCCGCACCCAGCACGGCCGCCGGTGCCACCAGCGACCCGACGGGTAGACCAAGTGTGTTGATGATGTCGACGGACACCACGGCGTACAGCACCGCGACCGCAACGGAGGAGATCACGGAGGCGACGGCCTGGCGGTGCTTCACGGACTCGGACCGGACGGCGGAGCCGCCATCGACGGCCTCGTCCAGCCGGCGGCTGATCTTGTCGGCGATCCAGCGGATCACTCGCGTCGCGACCCATGCACCGGCCACCACCAAGAGGATGTGCAATCCCTTGGTGGCGATCCAATGACCGAACTGCGATGTCCAGAGGTCGTTCCAGATTTCATTGACCGGTAGCGCAATGACTTTGTGCAGCATGGGTTTTCACGCAGTGAAAGGCCCGGCTCATCATCGAGCCGGGCCTCCGCACCGCCCTACTGCTCGGCAGCCTCACGGGCCTCGTTCGCCTTGGCGGCGCTGCGGGCGCTTTCGGCCTCCGCTTCCTTCTTCGCCGCTTCGCGCTGCGCGTCGGCCTTGTCCTGTTGGGCCTGGCCTTCGCGATGAAGGTCCTCGCGATCGGTGACCTTGCCGATGACCTCCTTGGCCTTGCCCTTGACGCCTTCGACGACGCCTTCGACGGCCTCTTGGACTCCGTTGCGCTGAGCCATGCTTCGCTCCCTTCCTAGGTACGCGCCCGGTTCCCCGGGCCCGTGGAAGGACTTCCCGACAACGGCCGCCACGAAACACCACCATCCGCATCAGTGGGGTCACCGGTCCTCTTGCGACGGGGAATCAGCTGTTGGCAATGCGTTGAATGAGCGTTCGAGTGGCCTTGTCCAGGATTGCCTGTCGCCCGTCGACGTCCCTGCTACGGGCCGCGCGCCTGGATGCGGCGGCGATCGTCACGTTGCTCTCATATCCGGCGACCACGCGCGGATCCACGTACGACCCTCGCGCCACGGCGGGGGTGTTGCCGAGGGCGTCGGCGACCTCCGCCATCACCGCCGACTCGACCCGCTTCACCACCGCCTTCGACACCGGTGGGTCGGCGTCGACGAAGGCCTCGGCTGCCAGCACCGTGCCGTGCCAGGTGCGGAGGTCCTTGACGCTGTAGTCGTCGCCCATCAGTTCCTTGAACCGCGCATTGAGGGCGTCGGCGTGCACGTTCACCCAGTCGCTTCCCTCGCGGCACACCAGAAATCTCTCGGTGCGATCCGGCCGGCGCAGCAGTGACCGCGCCGCCCGTACGACTTCGGCGTCTTCGACCTCCAGGCTGCGGCGTACCCCGCTCTTGGCGGGATAGTCGAACGCGACGACGTCACCGCGCAGCGTGACGTGGTCGCACAACAACGTTGCCAGTCCGTGGGACTCGTGCTCTTCGGCGTACTGCTCCCCGCCGGCGCGAAAGTAGCCGAGGTCCACCAGATGCAAGGCCAACGCCAGCACGCGTTCCCGTTGCAGACCGCGTCCCCGCAGATCTGCGGCCACCCGGGATCGCCACTCGGGCAGCCGCTTCGACATCTCCAGGACGCGGTCGAACTTCTCCTCGGCCCGCTCTTCCTGCCACCGCTGGTGATACAGGTACTGGCGACGGCCCGCGACATCAGTGCCGACGGCCTGGATGTGCCCGTTGGGGTACGGGCTGATCCACACCTTCTTCCACGCCGGCGGAATCACCAGCTCTTTGATGCGTTGCAACGCGGTGTCGTCATCGAGAGGCTCACCATCGGGCGCGCAATACGAGAAGCCCTTGCCGCGGCGCTTTCGCGCGATGCCGGGCATGGAGAGGACGCTTCGGCGAAGTCGCATGACAGCCCTACGTCGCGTGCGTTCGCGAAGGGCCTCGGGCCGAAACGCCCGCTGTCACAGGCATTTGTCCACCGGAACGAGGTCGGCACCCATGTTGCGCTGCATCATCTTCAACGCGGCCTCACCCAGCTCGGGGAAGATGTGCGCGACGGCGTTCGGAGGCACCACGACGTCGAGGTGTCGGATGTAGCCGTCCAGGGCGCTGTAGAGGATGCACTGCTCGGTGACCTGGCCGGCCAGCACGATGCGCCCGGTCTCGAGCCGGCCCAGGAGGTAGTCCAGCGGCGTGGCATAGAACGCACTGTGGCGGACCTTCGTCAGGAACGTGCAGCCGGCGCCCGGCGCGATCGGCTCGACGAGCTCGGGGTGCTCGCCTTGCAGAGCGGCCCGGACGAGTTCGTCGCGACCCGCGCTGAAATCACCGCGATTGTCGTTGACGTAGATGAGTTCGACGTCGTCCCGCTTCCGAGCCGCCGAGATCAACCGCGTGATCGGATCGATGACGTCAGCGACGCTCGCGGCGAGCTCGTCGGCATCGGGATGGTCGTAGGTGTTCAGCATGTCGATCACCAGTACGGCGGTGGCACTCACTCCGCACGGATACCCGCCGCGGGCCGGCCAAACGACTAGTCCCCGCTAGACGCCCCTGACCACGGGGTGCGATCCGGCACCGGCGGTCGTCATGATGAAGTCGTCGATCAGGTCGGCCACCACGTTGGGTGCCTCGACGTGCGCGAAGTGGCCTACGTCGGGTAGCACCTCGACGCGGCAGTCCGGCCGGGCCTCCAGCGCGGAGTAGGCGTGGTCGACCGGGATGATGGCGTCCCGTTCGCCCCAGATGGCCAGAGTGGGCAGATCGGCGCGCAGATTCAACCTGTTCAGCGCGCTCACCGATTGTCCCCGGTAGTCGACCACTGAGCGCAAGGTGCGCAGGAACGCGTCGCGGGCCGCCCGGTCGGAGAAGGACGAGTAGGCATTCCAGATTTCTGCTCCGCGCGGCGAACGCAGACCCAAGGAACTCAACCACCCCCGCACCGAGTTCCCGGCGCGTAGCACCGGCGACGGTGCGATGACCGGCATGACCAGTTCAGCGCCTGGCGCGGCGAGCAACCGCAAGATCCAGCCGACGTCCGGGCCGAGGCCGCCGCTGCTGATCAGAACCAGGCGGCGGCAGTAATCCGGATGCTGATACAGGAACTGCATCGCGATGCCGCCCCCCAACGAGTGACCGACGACCGTCGCCGAGGCGACCCCCAGTTCATCGAGCAGGTCGCGCAGCCCGACCGCAAAGGCGCCCAACGAGTAGTCGGTCCGCGGCTTGGACGATTGCCCGTGCCCCAATAGGTCGGGAGCGATCACCCGGTACTTCTTGGCCAGCTGGGGCAGGATGGCGCGCCAGGTCTGCGAACTTCCGGCCATCCCATGGATCAGTAGCAGCGCCTCGCCTTCGCCTTCGTCGAGGACTGCGACCTGCTCGCCGTGAATGTCGATGATCTTGGATGCGGTCACTAGAACCTGCCTTCCCTCTGCACCGAGACTACCGGCGGGTAACTTTTCTGGGCCACATTTGAGGCTGCCCTGACTGAGAGCCGCGCGATGTGGGTAACGTCACATTCATGAAGTTGATCTCGCCGACGGATTCCATGTTCTTGATCGGCGAATCCCGGGAGCATCCGATGCACGTCGCGGGATTGCAGCTGTTCGAGCCGCCCGGCGACGCCGGCCCCGACTTCGTGCGCGACCTGTTCGAGGCAATGGTCAAACGCGATGATTTCCAGCCGACGTTCCGCAAGCATCCGGGGACGATACTCGGCGGTATCAGCAACCTCGCCTGGACGTTCGACGACGACGTCGACCTCGACTACCACGTGCGCCGGTCGGCGTTGCCGCGGCCGGGCCGGGTGCGTGATCTGCTGGAGTTGACGTCGCGGTTGCACGGCACGCTGCTCGACCGGCACCGGCCGCTGTGGGAGACCCACTTCGTCGAGGGTTTGCACGACGGCCGGTTCGCCGTCTACGTCAAGTTCCACCACTCGCTGATCGACGGCGTCTCCGCGCAGCGGCTCATGATGCGGGCGATGACACCCGACCCCGACGACCGCGAGATGCGGGTGCCGTGGACGCTCGCGCCGAAGGCCAGGAGCAAGGAGGGCCAACACTCGCGATCAGCGCTACGGTCACTGCTCGACACCGCGGGATCGGTTGCCGCGCTGGCCCCTTCAACCTTGTCGCTGGCCAGGGCCGTGCTGATCGAACAGCAGCTGACCCTGCCGTTCCGGGCGCCCAAGACGATGTTCAACGTACCCATCGGTGGGGCGCGACGCGCGGCCGCGCAGTCGTGGCCACTGGCCCGGATCAAGGGCGTCAAGAACGCCACCGGTGCGACCGTCAACGACGTCGTCCTGGCGATGTGCGCGGGCGCGCTGCGCGCCTATCTCAGCGAGCAGGAGGCGCTGCCCGACAGCCCGCTGGTCGCCATGGTTCCGGTCAGTCTGCGCACCGCGGACGACGAAGACTCCGGCGGCAACATGGTCGGCACGATTCTGTGCAATCTGGCCACCGACATCGAGGATCCCGCCAAGCGGCTCGAGGCCATCAGTACCTCGATGCGCGACAACAAGAAGGTGTTCGCCGAACTCCCGCGGACGCAAGCGCTGGCGCTGTCGGCATTCCTCAGCTCCGGCATCGCGCTGGGCCTGTTGCCCGGTTTCGTCTCGTCGGCACCGCCGCCGTTCAACATCGTCATCTCCAACGTGCCGGGAGCGCGGGAACCGATGTACTGGAACGGCGCCCGCCTCGACGGCAACTACCCGCTCTCCATCGCGTTGGATGGCCAGGCGCTCAACATCACGTTGACCAACAACGCCGACAATCTCGATTTCGGCCTCGTCGGCTGCCGGAGCAGCGTGCCACACCTGCAGCGACTGCTCGGACATCTCGAGGATTCGCTCACTGACCTGGAACGTGCCTGCAGGATCTGAATTCGCCTGATGCCGAACGCATTCGCCTTCGGGGTCGAGCAGGCGTCAACACCCTCCTCGCCGAGGTCGGGCGCACGGGCACGTCGGTGACGATTACCAACCACGGCAGGCCGGTCGCGATCCTGATGCCTGCGCAGGAAACGCCGCGGCGGTTCGGCCAGCTGCCGAACCTGCCTATTCCCGATGGGTTTGACGATCCCTTGCCGGACTCGGAAATCGCCGCGTGGGAAGGAAACTCATGACACGCGGCCGGCGCGCCGCGGCGGCGGCCGATGCCGTCCTCCTCGACACCCACACCTTGCTGTGGATGGTGTCCACGCCCGAGAAGTGTCCCGGACCGCGCGTAACGTGCTCGCCGAAGCGAGCTGCACGGTCTGGGTCTCCGCGGCGTCGGCGTGGGAGATCGCGATCAAGGCACGACTGGGCCGCCTGGACGGTGAGCCGTTGCTGTCGGCGTGGTCGCACATCATGGCCGTCGGCCGCCTGCCGTGGGAGCTCAAGGACCCGTTCGACCGTGTGATCGTGGCGCAAGCTGCTCGGCGCAACTTGACGATTGCGACGCGCGACGAACAAATACTTGACGCTGCACTCACCCCTATCCTCAAAGTGTAAGCAGGAGAAGCTCTGTCAGCACGCCTCAGTACTTGCCGAAGACCAATGCGACGTTGTGGCCCCCGAACGCGAACGTGTCGTTCAGTGCGTATCGGTAGTCGGCCTTTCTGGGCTGTCCGGTGACCACGTCGAGGTCGATTCGCTCGTCGAGGTGGTGCAGGTTCAGGGTCGGGGGCACGACACCGTCCCGCAAGGCCAGCACGGTGAGCACTGCCTCGACGGCGCCTGCAGATCCGAAAGTGTTGCCCAGCGCGGCTTTCGGGGCGTAGACGGCGGGGCGGTGGGTGCCGAAGACCTTCTGTAGCGCGGTCGCCTCCACGAGATCGCCGTCGCGGGTACCCGCGGCGTGGGCGTTCACGTGCTCGATGTCACCGGGCGTCAGGCCCGCCAGTTCGATCGCCCGGTGGATGGCATACGCCTCCTGTTCGGCATTGGGGTCGGAGGACATGACGTCGTAGCCGTCGGAGGTAATGGACCCGCCCAGGACGCGGGCGAGGACACGCGCGCCGCGGGCCTTCGCATGAGCTTCGGTCTCCATGACCAGCAGCGCACCACCCTCACCGAAGACCATGCCGGTTCGGTCCCGGTCGAACGGGCGGCAGGCACCGACGGGGTCGTCGTTGTCAGTGGACATGATGCCGTCGATCTGCGAATACGCCGCGACGGGCACGCCCTGGATGGGCAATTCGACACCACCACAGATCACCACGTCAGCATCACCGAAGACGATCTGTTGCCACGCCTGGGCGATGGCGGCGGCGCCGGACGCGTCGCCCACCATCGGCGCCGACACACCTCCCCGCGCCGAACGATCCAATCCGATCGCCGCGGCGGGCCCGTTGGGCATGAACATCTGGACGGCCAGGGGCGAGACCGCCTTCAACCCCCGTTCGCGCATCTCCACGTACGCGAGGATCACCTCTTCCCCGTTTCCGAACCCGGTGCCCACCGTCACGGCGAGACGAATCGGGTCCATGTCGGGAGACCCTGCGTGCAGCCAGGCGCGGCGGCTCAGCACCAGGGCCATCTTCTGCAGGTAGGACAGACGCCGCAGCTCCACCCGCGTCAATTCACCGTCGAAGTCCTCGAGTATTGGGCCACCGATGCGCACTGGTAGATCCAGCTCCGCCACGAACGGGGCGGTCAGCGTGCGGATACCGCTGTGACCGTCGAGCAGAGCCGTCCAGGTGTCTTCGGCGTCAGTCGCCAGTGCGCTGGTCAGCGCCACTCCCGTGATGACTATGTCAGGAAGTTCGCGTCGCATCGAGACCGCCTAGTCGAATGTGGGTGATCGTGGACCGTCCTACGGTAACCAAGGACGGCCAACCTCCGGAACCTGCCCGTTGCGCGGCGACCTGCGACGTCATCCGGACCGGATCATCAGATGGGGCGCCAGCCGCTGCGAAGTGATCCCGGTACCGGCCGCGAGATCGTCGACGAGCGCATCGGCCCAGATGGCCAACCCCGTGGCGTCGATGCCGTGCTGCGCCACACGAGCGTCGGCAAGACGGCCCGACGCGCGCCGAAGTACGGCTACCGCACCCTTGACGTTTCCCCGCTGGACGTGGGTGATGCCGACCGCGAGCTGGGCCAGGCCTTGCCATAGCAACCGCTCATCCTCCGGGCCGTTCTTCCATGCGGCCTCAAGCACCTCGTGCGCGTTGAACGCCAGACCCCGGTCCAGCAGATCCTGGGCATAGGCCAGGGTTGCGGCCGGCGTTAACTCGAGTTCATCCGGGATGCGCGGAATGCCTTCGCTGCCGGGCGGAAGTGGTCGACCCATGGCGTCGCGCGGACGGGTGCTTCGAGGCCGGCCAGACTCGTCACGATCGCGCTCGACCATGTGCCCATCGTGGCAGGCCTGGCGCGAGAACAGGTCACTTCGCGGCGAGTCACGTTGGTGCTGTGAGCAGCCGTCGCGGCTCAGCCAGCGCGGTGTTCAACGCATCGAGGGTCAGGGCGTCGGTGCGGCCGAGATGTATCTCGATCTGGTACTCCGGCTGGCCGTCACTTCCAAATATCGGCAGCACGACGAATTCCGTTGTGGGTAAGTCTGCTTCCAATGTCGCGGTCACCGATTGCAACGTCACCATCGTCATGAGCGTGCCCAGTTGGCGTGTCACCGCAGAGGTGGGTTCCAGCGACGCGAGCACGGTGCTGAGTCGGTCGTGCATGGAGGCGTGGGCTTCGTCGAACCGCCAGGCTCCGTAGCCACGCTCCCGGATGTCGGCGAGCACCCGGCGATGCTGATCGATGTCGCGGGGCGTCTGTCGCGGCGTGACTCCGTGCAGCCAGTCGTCGATGGCGGTGTCATCGCGCCAGGCCATCGCGACCAGTCCGAACGGTGGGTCGATCGGAAACCGCTGCCCGACGGCATGTTCCCCGTCGGTGTGGTGTCCTACCACATCGACGGTAATCAGGTGCTGGTCGGTGATCTTCGACATCGAGCATCCGGCTCGGAGGCGCTGGTGCAGCGTCGTAAGGGCATCGCGTCCGCGGTCGAGAAGCGGGAATTGCGACCGCAGGCCGTGCACCAGCCCAAACAGGCCGCTGCCTAGACCGTAGCGGCGGTCGTCGCGGCGCGCGACCCAACCGCCCTGCTCCAGTTCGGCGAGCACCAACGCGCACGTCGAGGTGGTGATGGCGCACTGCTTGGCGAGCTGCGCGGAGCTGAGGCCGTCGGGTGAATCGGCAAGCGCCTGCAGCACATCCATCACCCGCCGGCTCGGCGGTGAAGGCCTGCGGGTCGGACCCGTTGACACCGTCACGATAATCTCCCTACTATCCGTCCAGATAGTACATGCCTTGTTCCTAATATTAGGAGACGAATGACGATCAAAGTCGCGGTTTGGGGTCCTGGGTCCATGGGGGTGATCGCACTACGCGCGGTCATCGACCACCCGGAACTGGAACTGACCGACCTGGTGGTGCACAGCGACGCCAAGGGCGGACGGGACGCGGGTGAACTGTGCGGCATCGGCGCGGTCGGCGTGGTGGCCACCCAGGACCCCGCCGCCATGCTCGCCGGGGACGCCGACGTGGTGGTCTACGCCGCCGCCGCGAACCTGCGGCCGCTGGAAGCCGTCGCCGACATGGGGTCGATCTTGAGGGCGGGCAAGAACGTCGTGTCGTGCTCGGTGGTACCCCTGGTCTATCCCGACGCGGTCGATTCCGC
The DNA here is from genome assembly GCA_032162385.1 of Mycobacterium sp. GTDB lineage: Bacteria > Actinomycetota > Actinomycetes > Mycobacteriales > Mycobacteriaceae > Mycobacterium. Next base: position 194 of record JAVRPF010000776.1, on the reverse strand, counting down.
ATTCACCGATCCGCTGCGCGACGCAGCCCTGGCCGGCGGGGTCTCCTTCTTCACCACCGGAATCGACTCGGGATTCGCCAATGACGTCCTGCCGCTGGCGTTGTCGGGCGTGTCACGCAACATCGATTCGATCCGGATGACCGAGATGTTCAACTACGGTACCTACCCCGACCGTGCCGCAGTCTACGAGATCC
>JAVRPF010000775.1:0-4076 GCA_032162385.1 Mycobacterium sp. | reverse complement strand
ACCCTCTTGATGCCGGTGTATCCGGCGGCGGCCAGACCGGCGGCGTAGAAACCGTTGCGGGCCGCGAACCCGTGGTGCATCCGCTTGCTCATCGCCTCGTACTGCGCGGCCATCAGCCCGGACGACTGCGTCCCGGCCATGCCGAGCGCATCCTCCAGTTTCGACGGTGTCAGGCCGCGCAGCTTCCCGGAAGCCATTGCGGCACTGTGCGTGCCGAAGACCGGGCCAGAGTGCCAGCCACGGTCCAGCATCTGGGCGCCGTGCAGCGTGTAGCCGACCCGCGGGCCCACTTCGAAGCCTGCGATGGCCGCGAGCAGAAGCTCCGTGCCAGTGGTCCGTGCGGATCGGACCGACACGGTGGACAGCAGCGCCGGGATCAGCAACGAGCAACTGTGCAGGGGAGCCAGCGGGTGGAAGTCGTCGAGTTCGAAGCTCTGGATGAACGTGCCGTTCAGTACCGCGGATGCCGGTGCGCTGGTCGTTCGTCCGGTGCCGATCACCGCCGCGTCCCCGTCGCCCTCGAGGGCGAACACGGCGTCCGTCGCCACCCGCGACCACGGCAGCTGCGCACCAATCAGTGCGCAGCCGAGCCCGTCGAGCAACAGGTACTTGGCCCTCTCGACCACTGTCGGCGGGATGTCGGCGTACCGGAGGTCGGAGACCCAGTGCGCCAGTGCGCCCGTCGGCCCGTGCGGATCGGTAGCCGCATCGCTTGCTCCCATGACGTCCTCACTTCTACTTGTTATACAGTTATAACAACTTAAGGGACGATCCGGCAAGCGGAGATGTGGAAAGGTCACTGATCGTGCTGGAGGGAACGCAGGGCGGCGATTTGGTCAACGTGGCCGCGGGCGTGCCGTTGCATCGTCAGCTCTTCCTGGTGTTGCACGACGAGATCGGCCGCGGGGCGTTGGCCGCGGGCGACGCGCTTCCGACCGAACAGTCCCTGTGCGACCAGTTCAGCGTCTCCCGCATCACCGTCCGTCGCGCGTTGGCCGACCTGGTCGAGGCGGGGCTGATCGAGCGTCGCCACGGCATCGGCTCGTTCGTGATCGAACATTCACCGCTGCGCTCACCCGACGCCGGCGATTCGTACATGGACGAACTGCGGCAGGTCGATTTCGAGACCGAGGTCGACGTCGTCGAGTTCGACAAGCGCACCTTCCCCCGTGCGATCGCCGAGCGGCTGAACTCGCGCGAGCGCGGATTGCACGTGCTGCGACTGCGCCGCGAGCGCCGGACCGGCGAGCCATTGATGATCACCGAGGTCTGGCTGCCTGTCGAACTCGCCGGAAAGCTCACCGAGCTGGAGTTGACCCGGGCACCGCTGCATCGGCTGTTGTCGGATGCAGGTGTGCACCTCGAGCGCCTCGAGCACGAGCTGACGGCCGAGATCGCGGGACCACGTACCGCGGCTCTGCTCGACACGGCCATCGGTTCGCCGCTGATCCGGGTGAATCGCGTCGCATTCGCGGCCGGGGCGCCGCATCACTTCCTATCGATGGTGTTGTCGCCCAACCGAAGTCGCGTCGTGTTGAACCAGACGGTTGCCGACCTCGAGTTGGGTGCAGGCATGGCGATCGCCCACGACGTGCGCCGGCCTACCGCCTGAGGCCGACCCGAGGCACGAAACGTCCTACGCGGGCGAGATAGTCGCGGTACGTCGCGCCGTGGACCGTCGACAGATAGGGCTCCTCGACGACGCGGACCTGCAACTCGATCGTCGCGACCAGCAACGCGAATCCGGCGGTGGCCACGACATTGGGCGTGACGAGCGCGATTCCAAGTCCGAACGTCAACATCGCCGTGAAGATCGGGTTGCGAACCCAACTGAACACTCCGCTACGGACCAGCGTCGTCGTCTCGCCGGTGTCCACGCCGATGCGCCAACTGCAGTATCGGCGCGACCATCGCGGCGACCAGAGCGGCGACGAAGCCGACGCCGGCAAACCACTCCGCGGAGCCGACACTGCCGCTGACGCCGCGGAATCCCATGGAACCGGTGCGGCGGCGTTGTTCCCGGCTGCGCCAGACGAATCCGAGCGCGCCGAAGACGGCGAAGAGGATGAGTGCGGTGATCGCGGCGACGTCGGCGTTCATCAGAGGGCATCGCCATGTGTCACGGTCTGCATGGCTCAGACAGTACAGCAGATTCTGTATTCAGAAAATACTGAACTAGAGGCGGCCGTCGTCTGCAGGTCGGGGTGCACCCAGTTGGGCGACCGCTTGGCCTTGAAGGCGAGGAACCCCTCCACCGCCTCCTGTCCGCTGTAACTGGCCTTCATCCCGATCCGGTCATAGAGGCCCAAATAGTTGTCCAGGCTGGACTTCACCAGCGAACGGGCACCCGGTGCGGTGCGGCAACACTGGGCCAGCACGTCGCGCGCGGCCTCGGCGAGCTCGTCGTGGGGCACCACCCGCGCCACCATGCCCCAGTCCACCGCCTCCTGCGCGGTCAGCGTGCGGCCGGTGAACATCAGATCCCTGGTCCGGACCGGCCCGATGATCCGCGCCAGCGTCTGGGCGTAGTAGGTGTCGGCGATCCCGCGGTACAACTCGGGCACCCGGAACGTCGCCCGGTCGCTGACCACCGCCATGTCGCTGCACATCGCGATCTGGAGTCCACCGCCCTGGCACAGACCGTTGACCGCGGCCACCACGGGCTTGACCGACTGCCGCAGCGTCTCGAACGGCGTGACGTCCATCGACAGCGCCGACCCGAAGCTCATCCAGTCGTCGACGCCGTTGCCGCCGCCGAGGTCGCCGCCGGGGGCGAACACGTCACCGGTGCCAGTGATCACCAGGCCGGTGAGGTCGTCGTCGGCCTCGACGAGGGTGACCGCGTACCGGATGCCGAAGTACATCGCAGGCGTCATCGCATTGCGCGCCTCGGGCCGGTCCAGCGTGACGACCCCGAACGGACCCTCGCGGTCGAATCGCAGGAACGGCGTGCCCAGCCAGTCGCCGTCGGGCGGGCGCGGGGCGTTCTCGGCCGTGGTCGTCATGTGCCTCCTTGGTTGCGGTTACGCGTCGTTCAGAACGTCGTCGACGGCCTCGGCGGACGGGGCGCAGTTACCCGCCCCTGGCGTCAGTGTCGCCAGCGCGCCCGCCGCACACGCGCGACGCAGCGCGTCGGCCGGACCGGTGAGCCACCCGGCGGCGAGCACTCCGGCGAACACGTCGCCCGCGCCGGAGGTGTCGATCGCTTCGACCGCGGGTGCGGCCACGTCGCGGCGGCCCTCGGGACCGACGTGCGTCGCGCCGTCGGCACCCCGCGTGATCACCAGATGGGGCACCGGCCAACGCCATTGCCGCGATTCTCCGTCGTTCAGCACGACGACGTCGGCCACGCTTGCGAGCGCCGCGAGTGCCTCGGGTGGTGTGCCGGCCGGTGACGCGTTGACCACGACCAGTGCGCCTCCGTCACGCCCCAGTCGCGCTGCCGCCAGTGCCGTCTCCATCGGAATCTCCAACTGCAGCAACACAACGTCGGCCGCCGCCACGACGGACCGGACATCTGCCGAGGCCATGCTCAGGTGGGCGTTGGCGCCGGGTGCGACGACGATGCAGTTCTCCGCGCGGGAGTCCACCACGATCGCCGCCGCTCCGCTGGGACCCGGCACGGTCACCACGCCCTCGAGCCCCACTCCGTTGTCGCGCAGGTGTGCGCGCAAGACGGCCGCCGCCGGGTCGTCGCCAAGGGCGGCGACGAGGGCGACCGACGCACCCGCCCTGGCGGCCGCGACGGCCTGGTTGCCACCCTTGCCGCCCGGTGTGGCCGACGCCGACGAGGCAAGGACCGTTTCGCCGGGCTGCGGCAGCGACTGCACGGTGAACGACTGGTCGAGGTTGACGCTGCCCACCACGCAGACCCGGCTGCACACCCTTGCCACGCGGTTACCGTAGCCCGACCGGGCCAAGCCTGGGATACCCGCGATAAGCTGGCCTATTGACGTCCTCCCCGGCTGAAGCCTGGGGATTCCAACCCACCCACTACCTATGCGGGAGGAGAGCAGCGTTGAGGTTCACGGTTCGCAGACCGCCTAGCGGCGAGGTCTTCCCGTGCGGTCACCGCC
>JAVRPF010000774.1:0-2916 GCA_032162385.1 Mycobacterium sp. | reverse complement strand
CGCAACCCCCGGCAACGTCCAGATCGACGCCACCGCGCCCGAACCCGTTTATCCGTATCCGTGGGATGACGAGTTCTATGGTCCGGCGTTGATCATCGGCGGCGGAGAAGGACCCCACGGCGGTGGGGGCGGCGGCGGAGGCCACCGCTAGCAGTTTCCAGGCCTAGGAGGCCGATGATGCGAGTACTACCAATGGTTTTGGCCGTCGCGGGCGTCACCGCGGCGGTCGCGATGGCGCCGGCCGCTGCGGCGGCGCCGGACTGTGTCAACACCGGCCCCATGACCACGCAGTGCCAGACCCCCGGCCATGCCCAGATCATCACCTCGCCGCCCGCGATGAACGACGGCCCCTGGTACGGCTGGCCCTACGGCGGCGGCTTCGGCCTCGGCTGGTAGCCGTTGCCGAACCAACCAGATTTCGGCTAACCTAACTTTTCTATTCGTTCTCCCGGATAGAGAGTGGGGTTCGTTGTCATCTGAAACCAAGGCGCCCCCGAGCGCCCCCTGGCTGCTGCTCGGGCCTGCCTTCGTCGCCGCCATCGCCTACGTCGACCCCGGCAACGTCGCGGCCAACGTCAGCGCCGGAGCCCAGTACGGCTTCCTGCTCGTCTGGGTGATCCTGGCGGCCAACGTGATGGCGGGCCTGGTGCAGTACCTGTCCGCCAAGCTGGGGCTGGTCACCGGGCGCACTCTGCCCGAATCGGTGGCCGACCACACGCGCACCCCCACCCGGATCGCGTACTGGCTGCAGGCCGAACTGGTCGCCATGGCAACGGATCTCGCTGAAGTCGTCGGTGGGGCCATCGCCCTGTACCTGCTCTTCGATCTGCCACTGCTGGTGGGCGGCATCATCACCGGTGCGGTCTCGCTGCTGCTGCTGGCGGTGCAGAACCGGCGTGGTCAACGGGTCTTCGAACGGGTGATCACCGGACTGCTGCTGGTAATCGCGATCGGATTCCTGACCAGCCTGGTGGTCGAGCCGCCGTCCGTCGCCGACGTGGCGAGTGGGTTGGTGCCGCGCTTCGACGGCCCCGAGAGCATTCTGCTCGCCACCGCGATGCTCGGCGCGACGGTGATGCCCCACGCCGTCTACCTGCATTCCGGCCTGGCCCGCGACCGGCACGGCCAACCCGAGGCCGGTGCCCCGCGGCGGCGGATGTTGCGCATCACCCGCTACGACGTCGGAATCGCGATGCTCGTCGCCGGTGCGGTGAACCTGGCCATGCTGCTTGTGGCCGCCACCAACCTGCAGGGCATCGACGACACCGACTCGATCAAGGGTGCCTACGCGGCCGTGCAGGGCGCGCTCGGGCCGACCGTCGCGTTGTTCTTCGCCGTCGGCCTGCTGGCGTCGGGCCTGGCATCGACGTCGGTGGGCGCATACGCGGGGGCGATGATCATGCAGGGGCTGCTGCGCCGCTCCTACCCGCTGCTGCTGCGCCGTCTGGTGACGCTGATCCCGGCGCTGGTGATTCTCGCGATCGGCGTCGACCCCAGCCGGGCGCTGGTCCTGTCGCAGGTGGTGCTGTCCTTCGGCATCCCGTTCGCGCTGGTGCCACTGGTACGGCTGACCTCCAACCGATCGTTGATGGGCAACGACGTGAACCACCGGATCACCACCGCACTCGGGTGGATGGTCGCGGGAATCATTATTGTGCTCAATGTGGTGCTGATCTATCTGACCGTGACGGGCTGAATGACTGGCCGCACGTCGCCGTCGGCCCGTCTCGGGCACGCCTACTTCGCCTACGGCTCCAACCTGTGCGTGGCGCAGATGGCGCGGCGCTGCCCCGACGCGGCCGATCCGCGGCCCGCCATGCTTGCCGACCACGACTGGCTGATCAACGAGCGCGGGGTGGCCACCGTCGAGCCGTTCCACGGCTCCCAGGTGCACGGCGTGGTGTGGCAGATCAGCGATGAGGACCTCGCGACGTTGGATCGCGCCGAGGGCGTTCCCGCGCGGTACCGCCGCGACCGGGCGGTCGTGAATACCAACGACGGGCCCACCGAGGCCTGGGTCTACGTCGATCACCGCGTCGGGCCCGGCGCCGCGCGGGAAGGTTATCTGGAGCGGATCATCGACGCGGCGGGACACCACGGGCTCCCAAGTCGTTGGGTCGAGTTCCTCAACCGTTGGGATCCGGTGAATTGGCCACGCCAGCTGGGCGATCCGGATCCGTCAGCACCACAATCACTTTCAGAGCTGCTCGCCGATCTCGACGTGACGGAATCGAGCACGTTGCGGTCGACCTTCGGGTTCCTCGCGATCCATGGCGGCGGGCTGGAGAAGATGACCGACGTGATCGCCGATCGGGCGGCTGCCGAGGCCGACGCCTCGGTGTACGTCGTGCGTCACCCGCGTGACTACCCAAACCACTTGGCGTCCAACGCCTTTCGCGCCGAAGAATCGCCATTGCTCGCAGAGTTCCTCGACCACGTCGACGTCGTGGTGTCGCTGCACGGCTACGGCCGCATGAATCGGAGCACCCAGTTGCTCGTCGGAGGGCGCAACCGCGGCCTGGCCGCCCACCTCGCGTGCCACGTCGTCATCCCCGGATACCAACTCGTCACCGACCTCGAGCAGATCCCGCGTGAACTGCGTGGGATGCACCCGGACAACCCCGTGAACCGCCCGCGTGGCGGTGGCGCACAGATCGAACTCTCGCCACGGGTGCGGGGAATCAGCCCGCGCAGCGGCATGGTCGGCGACGACGGCTTGACGCCTGCGACCTCACGGCTCGTCCGAGGACTCGTCGCCGCCGCGCGGTCGTGGCCGCCGGCCTGACCGCTACTCCTCGATGTCCAGCACCGGGGTGGGTCGCTGGAATGCCCGGGTCATGAAGAGCAGCCACGCGAGACCGATTGCCAGCCAGATCAATCCGACCTCCAACGTCAGCCAGGACAGGTTGAACCACA
>JAVRPF010000773.1:0-4941 GCA_032162385.1 Mycobacterium sp. | reverse complement strand
TTCATCGCCGACGCCATCTCCACCCTCGGCGCCAACGTGGTCGACGGGTTCGAGACCTACCACGTGATGAACCCGTACGACGACGGCATCAGCATGGACACCTACGTCGACTGGCTCATCGACGCCGGCTACCCGATCGTCCGGGTGCCCGGGTACGCGGCCTGGCTGGCGCGGTTCGACACCACGATGCGCGCCCTGCCCGAGAAGCAACGCCAGGCGTCACTGCTGCCGCTGCTGCACAACTACCAGACGCCCCAACACCCGATCAACGGGTCCCTCGCGCCGGCGGATCACTTCCGGACTGCCGTGCAGGACGCCAAGATCGGGCCGGACAAGGACATCCCGCACATCTCCGCACCGGTGATCGTCAAGTACATCACCGACCTGGAGCTGCTCGGCCTGCTCTGACCGGCACCCAAACTGCCCACCTCCGCGCGCGACCTCCACTCACCGCTCGGAGGTGGGCCCTTGGTGGGGTAGCAATTCGCCGCAGCTACCACGACGTCCGCTAATCCGTACGTCGACTGCGGCGTTCAGAACACCGTGCGTGAACAGACTGTACGGATCCGTAGGATCTACGCCGTCTATGACGCTGGCCGCACAATCAACCCGAAACTGGCAGGCTCTCGGGGGTGTTTACCCCGGACACATGGCTGACAGTTCGTTCCGGGGACATCCCTGACACTCTCTGAAGGTGAGAGTGCTGAGCGTGAACGAACGCTGGTTGGAGATCCTGCTGACCCCGATGCGTGACCAGAATCGCAGTGGCCGAGACGTGCCGCCGCTACGGCGTATCCCGGCAGACGTTCTACGTCTACCAACGCCGGCTGTATGCCGACGGCGTCGCCGCCTTGGCGCCGTTGTCGCGCCGCCCACTGACCTCACCCGCCCACACCGCCGCTGAACTCGAGACTGAGATCGTACGGAGGCGCAAGGCCAATCCCCGCTGGGGTGCACGCACCATTCACTCCCACCTGCACCGTGCCGGGACCGCGCGTTCCGGCGATTTTCCACGATTCACCGTGTACTGCAGCGTAATTCGCTCATAACGCCCCGTGAGCGGCGCCGTGCAGTGCCGGCCTGGCGGCGCTTTGAACGCTACGCCCCCAACGATCTGTGGCAGATCGACGGCACCCAGGTCGAACTCGCCGACGGCTCCAAAGCCTGTCCGCTAGGCGACTTCGAGAAGAGACCCGGCGCTTAATCGCCCCGGACGGGCGACGCGTAATCCCCGCGGACGGACGACCACCAATGACCCTGATCGCACGACACCTAACGGCCCCGGACGGGCGAAGCGCGCGATGCCCGCTGTCCGCAATACGGAGCCGGCTTTGGCCTGGCGATATCCAATGCGCACCCCGGCTAGGGAAAGGACCACAAGCCCGCCAAAGCCTGGCAGAGCGACAGCGGCCAGCGCCCACAGTGAAGCGGCTCGCGGGAGGTCGCTGAGAGAATGCGGGACAAACGACCTCAGGCCCTTCGAAATGGCGCCATTGAGCGCTGGCGGTGCCATCCCGGGCAGCGATGACGCTCGGCCTACCTCGCTCATCGCGCTGAAAATGGATGCCGCCATTCCCCCGAGCGTCGCAACCTCGACGTTGCCGCCCAGCGGCACGCCCGAGACACCGGCGCGTCGTAGGAACAGCTGCAATTGCCACGCCACCGACGCATCCGCGGCCGCCGACCATTCAAAACCGTCGCTTCCTCGCGATCCGTTCTCTACTGGCGCCACCCCCGTGAGGCCCAACAAGAACAAGAAGGAGTAGAGGTCGGACCCCAGGTGCGTCAGCGAGAACATCGCACCGAAAACCGAGGTGAGCATGTTCTGAACCCACGCGATCACGTCAGAAACCGGGGCGATCACGACAGAAACTGGAGCGATCACAGCAGAAACTGAAGCGGCCACAGCAGAAACTGGTGCGGCCACAGCAGACGCCCGTGCGGGGTCAGAAACTGGTGCGGCCACAGCAGACGCCGGTGCGGGGTCAGAAACTGGTGCGGCCACAGCAGATGCCGGTGCGGGGTTGGATGCCGGTGCGGGGTTGGATGCCGGTGCGGGGTTGGATGCCGGTGCGGGGTCGGCTGCCGGTGCGGGGTCGGCCGCCGGTGCGGGGTCGGCCGCCGGTGCGGGGTCGGCTGCCGGTCGTGGGTCGGCTGCCGGTGGTGGGTCGGCTGCCGGTGGTGGGTCGGCTGCCGGTGCTGGGTTGGCTGCCGGTGCTGAGTCAAACACCGATGCCACATCAGAAATCGGTGCCCGGTCGGAGGTGGGCGTCGTCGAAACCGCGGCGACGGGATTCGAGTCTTTCTTCTCGTCTTTGGTGTCCGTGCCGCCGGGTTCTTGCTTCGGCTTTCTCGCGTCGGGGGAAGGCTGCTGCCCTGTTTTGGGGCCCGAGCCAGGCGTGCTCGTTACGCGCCGAATCTTCTTCCGCTGAGTGTCGGTAACGTCGTCGACCGGGCTGCCTGCCGTCGTACTGCCCTGTCGTGAAGCGCTGGTGTCGCCGTCGCCGGGCGCAGCAGAATTGCTGAAATCGGCATTGGCAACGGCGACTGCGGCCCAGGCACTGCCCATCAGCAGGCCCGCCGCGAGCACGCAGACACCTGCAGCAAAGCGTAGATGCGACCGAACCACGACTTGCCCCCCAGCAAAGTAACCGCTACCAATCCAACGTTTGCCATATTCTGACATAGTCTGCGAATTCGGTGAATAGCATCGCGGAACGTATGTGGTCTCAACTGGTCGGAATCACCTGTCGAGGAGGCCGAATCCGGTCGGGGCGGGCCCCAATTCTGTCTCGCACTGGCCACTTGGACGATCGTTGAGAGCTCTGAGCGGACGACACCCCAGAAGTCGTGTGCGCCGGAGCGGGTTGCGGGTTCAGGCCAAGGGTAGGTAGCCAAGCGCGGAGATTGCCTTGGTCGTCGCTGGCAGTTCAGTGCTCATCTCCGCCACGTCCGCGGGCGCCCCGTGGGAGCGCGGCCGGACGATCACCACCACCAATGGCAGCGACGCCTCGGTCGCGAAGACCGGAGCGGCCACCGCTGTAGAGCCGGGGATCGTCGCATCCGTGGTGACAGCGAAACCCTGGCGGCGCACGTCGGTCTTGATGCGGGAGATCTCTGCATCGCTGGGGCCCGTCGGGTGCGCAGCCCGCACGGCCTGCACGATCTGCTCGGCGAGAGCATCGGGCAGGTATGTGAGGAACACCTGCCCGGCCGACGTGGTCAGCACCGGCAGCGCTGAACCGACCCGCACGGTGATGGGAAGCGGATACGCGCGTACTCCCACCGCATGGCGACTGGTCCGTTCTCGCCCCGCGCCAACAGTGCTACCGCGTGTTTGTGCGGTCCCGTAGGTCCGCAAGGTATTCCGAGGCCAGGTAGCGATGAACTTTGCTGGCCTGCATCCCGCAGCCCTCGGCGATCTGCGTCAGCGTCATCGGTCCCGCGCCGCGCTCCAGGCCAGCAGCACTGTCATCGCATTCTCAACAGACTGAATCCCTAGCCGGGCGTCCGCAGCCGGCTCGGCGTCCATAGAGCCAGCATATGGCGACTGCCTGCCAGGGCTTGTGATAGCGACACCTCTACGTCGATGACGCCCTTGGGACCTGGAATAGGGGCCGGAGGGCGAATGGTGGGCATGAGCGCGGCGGCGATGGCGCCGACGACGCCGGGGATGGCGAACAGGTAGAAGTTCCAGTGCATGTCGAGTTGGCTCGCGATGATCCAGCCGCCAATGGCCGGGCCTAGGAGGGCGCCGAGCCGGCCGACTGCCAGTGCCCAGCCGATGCCGGGACCGCGGAGGTCATCGGGGTAGTGGGTGGCCATAAATACGTTGACCAGCACCTGAGAACCGATCAGGCCCACGCCGGTGATGAACGTGAGGACAAACAGCACTACTAACGACGGCCGCAGACTTAGGCCAAGCAGACACAGTGAGCCCACCCCGAAGGCAGTTGCGACAACAGGGCGGCTTTCCACGAAAAGATGAGTCTCCGCTTTTCCACGAAGACATGACAACGCCGGACAGTTGAATCGGGGCGCGATGTCGCAGGCCGACTGCTCACGGTTTCGATGCTCGGGATCGCAATAGGTCGGTGCGGGTGGTGGGCATGCCGCTGTGACCGCGTGCATCGCACTTGACTGCCAGAATCTGGTTGACCCCGAGCCGGTTCGCCGTAAACCCTAGCGCTGAGCCGGCCATGAACAGGCGCCATACCCGTGCCCGGCCAGCGCTGCTGAGCGCGACCGCCTCCTCCCAGTTACCTTGCAGATTCGCCACCCAGGCCCGCAGCGTCAGCGCGTAGTGTTCGCGAAGCGACTCGACGTCACGTATCTCGAAACCGGCCCCCTCGAGCGCTTCTACCATCGTCGCCATCGGTTCAATTTCTCCGTCGGGGAAAACATAGCGATCGATGAACGATGTCTTGGAGAATCCCGCACGGTTGCCCGGTCTCCGCGAGATCGCATGGTTGAGCAACCGTCCCTGCGGACGGAGCAGCGCGCAGAGTTGCGCGGCGTACGTCGGCAGCATCGCGACGCCGACGTGCTCGGCCATGCCGATGCTCGAGATCGCGTCGAACGGCCCGTCGGCGACGTCGCGGTAGTCCTGGACTCGGATCTCGACCAATTCACTCAAGCCCTCGGCGACCATCCGTTTACTCGCGAACTCAGCCTGCTCGTGCGACAAGGTGACGCCCACGACGTGGGTCCCGTAGTTGCGTGCGGCGTGCAGGGCGAAGGTCCCCCACCCGCACCCGACGTCGAGCACCCGCATGCCCGCAGTGAGGCCGAGCTTGCGCGCCACGAGATCGCACTTAGCGTACTGAGCCGCGGCCAGGTCGTCGCTGGGTTGCGCCCAGTACCCGCACGAGTAGGTCATCGACTCACCCAGCACGAGTCGGTAGAAGTCGTTGCCGACGTCGTAATGGTGGCTGATCGCGG